>JBAZMN010000168.1:0-5163 GCA_041649735.1 Opitutaceae bacterium
CCGGCGCCGCTCAGCTGGTTCAGCGCGAGCAGGGCCGCGGTCCCATTGCTGCTGCCGCCGCCGAGCCCCGCACCGATCGGAATCCGCTTGACCAGCCGGAACGTCGCCGGCTCCTTCCAGCCGGTGCGTTCGCGAAACAGTCGCGCGGCGCGCAGCACGAGGTTCGTCTCGTCCCGCGGCACTTCCGGATCATCGCATTCCAAGGCAAACTGGTCGCCGCCGCTCAACTTTTGGCTTTCGTCCTTTGACCTTTGACCTTTGACCTCGACTGTCAGCGTGTCCCCGAAGGTCAGCGGCATCGCCACCGAGACCAGCTCATGATAGCCGTCGGCGCGCCGTCCGGTGACGGCGAGAAAGAGGTTGATCTTGGCGGGCGAGAAAACGGTGACGGCTGGCAACGGATTTACCACGCCCAAGGACTTAACCACTAATGCGCGCCGATAAACACTATTCCGGGCGGGAGGGACGGATTCATCTCGCTGGAGGCGCGACGCCCGCATCGCGCAATGACCGACTGATTCACTTCAGCGACGCGGCGTCGCTGCTCCCAAAGCGCCAAATCCCCGGCCGGATCGGAATCCTGCCCATCTGCTCCTCCCGGTCGCTTCCACTTTTCTTCTTCAATTCGCGCCCATTCGCGTCCATTCGTGGTTCACGATGGCCTGCGATCTCATCCTTGTCCTCGACGCGCCCTCCCCGCGCGACGTCGCACCCGTCCTCGCCCGCCTGCGCGGCCAGGTGCGCTGGGCCAAGATCGGCCTCGAAATGTTCACCGCCTGCGGGCCCGACTGCGTGCGCGAGGTGGCCGGCCTGGGTTTCGACGTGTTTCTCGACCTCAAGCTGCACGACATTCCCAACACCGTCGCCCGGGCCGTTGAGGCCGCCGCGCAGCTGCCGATCAAGATGCTCACGCTCCACACCGCCGGCGGCCGCGAAATGATGCGCCGGGCGGTCAAGGCCCGGGAACAGTCCGCGCCCAACCTCCTCCTGCTTGGCGTCACCGTGCTCACTTCGCTCGCCGAAAACGACCTGCGCGACATCGGCGTCGGCGGCAACCCCGAGGCGCAGGTGGTGCGCCTGGCCCGGCTGGCCGTGGACTGCGGACTGGGCGGACTGGTCTGTTCGCCCCTCGAACTCAAGCCGCTGCGGGCAAAGCTGCCGCCGGCCATAAAGCTGGTCACGCCCGGCATCCGCCCCGCCGGCGTCAGCGGCGGCGACGACCAGACCCGGGTGATGACGCCCACCGAGGCGGCCCGCGCCGGCGCCAATTTCATTGTGGTGGGCCGCCCGATCTTCAAGGCGACCGATCCCGCTGCCGCCGCGCAGGCCATCCTCGCGGAACTGAAATAAGGGAGGACTGACGCCAGAGGTCAGAGGCCAGCAGTCAGACACCAGACGCCAATCCCGCAGCACCAACCATGTACCATGAGGATCACGTGCGCAAAGGATTTGGTTGTCTACCAGAAGGCGTACAGACTCGCGATGTCTGTCTTTGCAGCGAGCAAGCATTTCCCTCCTGAGGAGAGATACGCCCTCACTGGGCAGATCCGAAGGTCCTCTCGGTCAGTTTGCCTCAATCTTCGTGAAGCATGGGCCAAACGGCGTTATGAAGCCCATTTCGTCAGCAAATTGACCGATTGTGATGGCGAAAATGCGGAGACCGATTCTTCGTTGGATTTTGCGAAAGACTGCGGATACATCACCGCTGAAGAACATGCTGAAATGGCAGCACTTTGTTCGGAGATTGGGAGGATGCTTGGGGCGATGATCAAGAATCCAGTGCCCTTTCTGATCGCCGAAAATCACAGCGCGATCGGCACCCAGCGATCTGATCGCCGACCTCTGACTTCCGACCTCTTGCCATGAGCCGCACCGCCGCCATTCTTCTCGCCGCCGGACAGGGCCGCCGCATGCGGGAGGCCGTGGCCGACAAGGTCCTCGCGCCGCTCGCCGGCCGGCCCGTCTTCGCCTATTCGGCCGCGGCCTTCGCCGCCAGCGGCGTGGCCGATTTCTACGTCGTCGTGCATCGCGATGCCCGGCAGTCGCTCGAGTTTTCCTGCTACACGCCCACGCCGGCGCTCTTTGTCAAAGGCGGCCGAACCCGCCAGGATTCGGTGGCCAACGCCCTCGCCGCCCTGCCCGACGACGTCGACTACGTCTTCATCCACGACTGCGCCCGCCCGCTCATCCGGCCCGAGCAGCTGGCCGCCCTGCTCAAGGCGGTGCGCCGCGAGGATGCCGTCGTGCTCGCCCACCGCGTGACCGACACCATCAAGCAGGCACCCCGGACCCGGTCGGGCGCGCCAGGCCGCGGGCCGGCCGCCACCCTCGACCGCGCGCGGCTTTGGGCCATGGAGACGCCGCAGGTTTTCGCCCGCGGCCTCGTCACCCGCGCCTATGCGGCGGTCCAGCGCCGCGGCCGGTGCATCACCGACGACGCCCAGGCGGTCGAACTGCTCGGACACCCGGTTGCGTTCCTGGAAAATCCGCACCTCAACCCGAAGCTGACCGCCCCGGGTGATCTGGCCCTGCTGGAGTTCTTGCTGCGCCGCGCCGCCACCCTTAATCTCTAAAACTGATCCCATGTCCTATCGCATCGGCCACGGTTACGACATCCACCGCCTCGTTGCGGGCCGCCCGCTTGTGCTCGGCGGCGTGCGCTTCGACACCGACTTCGGCCTCGACGGCCATTCCGACGCCGACTGTATCACCCACGCCATTTGCGACGCGCTCCTCGGCGCGGCCGGCCTGCCCGACATCGGCCATTTCTTCCCCGACACCGACCCCGCCTACCACGGCGTCGACTCGCAGCTCCTGCTCCAACGTGTCGTGGCCGAACTGCGCCAGCGGGGCTGGGCGCCGGCGAACATTGATATCACCGTCATCGCCGAGAAACCCCGCATCGCGTCCCGTCTCGGGGAAATGAAGCTCGCGCTCGCCAACTCCGCCGGCCTGCCGGTGGATGCCATCGGCCTGAAAGCCACGACCAACGAGGGCGTCGACGATCTCGGGCGCGGCCTTGCCATTGCCGCCCACGCGGTGGTCTTGCTCGAGAAACCGTAGGAGCCTGCTCGCAGGCGATTCCGCATGCGCCGCCCCGGTTTCTGGCTTCTGGCCTCTGTCCTCTGGCTTCTGGCCGCCGGATGCTTCCACCGCGAAACACCGGTCCAGCGGGGCGACCGCGGGCAGATCCTCCACCGCGGCATCGGCTCCGAAGTCAGCGACCTCGATCCGCAGCTGGTGACCGGCCTTGCCGAGCAGTGCGTCGTCTCCGCGCTTTTCGAGGGTCTGGTGACCGAGGATCCGCATGATCTGCATCCCGTGCCCGGCGTGGCCGAGCGCTGGGAAGTGTCGCCGGACGGCCTCGTCTATACCTTCCATTTGCGGGCCGATGCGAAATGGTCCAACGGCGATCCGGTCACGGCGGAAGACTTCGTGGCATCCTACCGGCGCCTGCTGACGCCGTCGCTGGCGGCCGACAACGCCGGCCTGTTCTACGTGGTGCTCAACGCCGAGGCCTTCAACCGGGGCCGGCTGGCCGATTTCTCGCAGGTCGGCTTCACCGCCCTCGACGCCCGCACGCTGCGCATCACGCTGGCTCATCCCGCACCCTATTTCCTGGGCCTGCTGACGCAGATGCCGTGGCTGCCCGTGCCGGTGCACACCATCGAGCGCTACGGCCCCGTTGACCAGCGGGGCAACGCCTGGACCCGGCCCGGCCGGCTCGTCGGCAATGGTCCCTTTGTGCTGAAGACCTGGCGGCCCAACCAGGTGATCGTGGTCGAAAAGTCGCCCTCCTACTGGGACGCAGCCCGCGTCCGCCTGCACGCGATCCATTTTCACCCGCTCGACAGCCAGGATGCCGAGGAGCGCGCCTTCCGGGCGGGCCAGCTGCATGTGACCTACACCCTGCCGGTCGGCAAAGTCGACGCCTACCGTCGGACAGCGCCGCAGTTCCTGCGCCGCGACCCCTACTTCAATACTTACTTTTTCCGCCTCAACGTGCGCCGGCCGCCGCTCGACCACGAACCGGTGCGCCGCGCCCTCGCCCTGGCCGTCGACCGCCCGGCCATCGTCGAACACATCCTCCGCGGCGGGCAGCAGCCCGCCTCCTCGCTCACGCCGCCGACCCTCGCGGACTACGCCCCGCCGGCCGTCGTGACCACCGATTTTGACGCCGCCCGCCGGCTGCTCGCCGAGGCCGGCTACCCGGGCGGCCGGGGCCTGCCGCCGTTGGAGCTGTTGTACAACAACTCCGAGAACCACCGGCTGCTCGCCGAAGCCGTGCAGGAAATGTGGCGGCGGGAACTCGGCGTCGACGTGCGTCTGGTCAACCAGGAGCTCAAGGTGGTGCTCGCGGCGCGCCGGGCCGGCCAGTATCAGATTCTGCTCTCCGACTGGGTCGGCGATTATCCCGATGCCGGCACGTTCCTCGAGGTATGGCGCGGCGACAGCGGCAACAACCACACCGGCTGGTCCAGCGCCGACTACGACACGCTGCTGCTGGCCGCGGAGCGCACCGTCGATCCGGCCGGCCGCGGCGCCCTGCTGCAGCGCGCGGAGTCGCGGCTGCTCGGGGCCATGCCGGTCATCCCGCTGTATTTCAACACCCACGTGTTCCTGCTGCGTCCCTCGGTCCAGGGCTGGTATCCCACCGTCCTCGATCATCACCCCTACAAATACGTGTGGCTGCAGGAGTAAGCACCCGCACGGAGGCAGCAGGCATCGGGGCAGGCCGTCCGCCCGACTTCTGTTCTCCTACTTTTGCTTCGCGGCAATGACTTCTCCACGTTAGGGCGTTTTCTGAAATACTGTAGCTGTGGCCGGTGGCCACGGTGACTCTTTGTGAACCGCAGAAGACAGACTGGGGCGGCGACCCCGGTTACATAATCCCTTAGACTACCGCACGAGGGCGATATCCATGAAATACCGGGAGAGCGGCATGCCGGCGCAGGACTACTGGGAGACGTTGTTCGACGTGCCCCTGATTCTCGGCCGGTTTGGATTCGGCGCCGCCACCGCCGACATCGCCGAGCTGGGCTGCGGCTACGGCACCTTCACCGTGCCGCTGGCCCGGCGCATTCGCGGCACTGTGCACGCCTTCGACATCGATCCAGCAATGATTGCGCACACCCGATGGCGCGCCGCCGAGGCCGGCCTGGC
>JBAZMN010000169.1:0-5153 GCA_041649735.1 Opitutaceae bacterium
GCTGGAGCCGATGCTGGCCGCCTTTGCGCGTTTCCCCGCGGCCGGTCTGGTGGGAAATGTCCAGCGTGACGCCCATACCGGCACCCTCGACCATGCCGGGGTCTTCATCAACGGCAAGGGCAAGCCCGAGCACGACCGCACCCCCCCCGGTCTGCGCGCCTACAAGGAGGTGCCCGCGCTCACCGGTGCCTGTGTGCTGGCGCGCCGGCAGGTCTATCTCGATCTCGGAGGCTACGACGAACGGTACGTCAATGGCTGCGAGGACATTGACCTCTGCCTCCGGGCGCGCCGCGCCGGCCACCGTCAGTATGTCGCGCTGCGCAGCGTGATCGGGCATCACATCAGCGCTTCCCGGGGCCGCCAGCTCCGCGACGAGGAGAACTGTTTCCGCCTGACCCGCCACTGGCGGGACACGCTGGCCTCCCTCGCAGCCCGGGCCTGGTGCCGCGACTTCGTCGCCCATCCCTTCCGCCGGTCGATGATTGTCGACCATCAGCTGGCCGGCGCCGTCCTGTGGTATCACCTCCGCCTGGGCCGCCGCATCCCGCCTCCGGTCCATGCCGCGGTGCACGGCGCCCTCGAACATGAGCTCGCCCGCTGGCGGCGGATGTTCGGCGACACCTAGCCCGGACAGAATCGGCCCCTGCGGGGCGCATATTTCACGTCTTCGTGAAAGATGCGGGCCAGAGCGGATTAAATTGAAGTATGGCCGCAAAAGTAGCGCAGGCTTCCAGCCTGCCTCAGTCGCGGGAGCAGGCAGGGATGCCTGCGCTACCCGATACCAGGACGGCTACAAAAAAACTCGCTGTAGGATGTCCCTTTCGAAATCCAAACCGTCCCCGCGCCGGGCGGCAGCATAGGTAGGGCGCGCTATCCCTCGCGCGCCGTTTCCTGACAATCCGTAAAGGCGGATTCAAACCGGCGGGTTAAGGATACCTAGCCGACCGGTCCGCCCCGCGCCACCTCGCGCACGACCGACTGGGGACGGCGGTTCACCGCCAGAAACATCCGGCCGACGTACTCGCCGAGGAGACCGAGGATGACCAGCTGGGTACCGGAAAAAATCAGCAGCGCCGCCATGAGCGAACCCCAGCCGAAGGCGGGCCCCCGATTGGTGAGCCGCCAGTAGACGACGACCCCCAGCCCCGCCAATCCGAGGACGGCCATGACGAAACCGAGCACCGTCGCCAGCCGCAGCGGCATGACCGAGAAATTGACAAAGGTGCTCAGCCAGAGCCGCAGCAACCGGCGCAGGGTGTAGCCGCTGTGCCCGGCCTGCCGGGTCTCGTGCCGCACCTCCAGGGAGCCGAGGTTCTGCGTGACCTGCAGGATCAGCCCGTCGATGTAGGGGAACGGCCCGGTGTGCTCCGCCGCGGTCCGGGCCACCAGCGCGCTCACGCAGCGGAAGCTCGACAGATAAAATCCCCGGGGCTTGTCGAGCACCCAGTCGGTCACGCGGTTGGTGAACCGGCTGCCGAGGTTGCGCCACGCCGAGTGCTCCTTCCGGGCATAATGGCCGAACACGGCGTCGAGTCCGCGGCTCCGCGCGTGCTCCCACAGGCGTACGGCCTCCGCGGGCGGATTCTGGCCGTCGTCGTCGAGGTTCACCACGTAGGCGCCGCGCGCCTGCCGGTAACCGGTGAGCACCGCGTTGTGTTCGCCGTAATTGCGCGAATGGTTGACGATGGTGACCGGCACCTTCGCCTCGCGCAGGAGTTCCTGGCAGGCGGCCCAGGTGCCGTCGCGGCTCCCGTCGTTGACGAGGATGATCTCGAGGCCCCCCTCGATGCGCAGGGCTTCAATCTCCCGCACCAGCGGCCGGATGGTGCCGGCGCTGTTGTAAAGCGGAATGACAAAACTGAGCGCAGGCTGGCCGGGGGCGGACATGGGGTTGGGCGGGAGCCTGCAGCAAAGCGCGGACGCGCCATCCCTGTCAACGGCGGCGCAGGACTGGTGCGGGTCGCCCCGGGAATCCTAAACCGGAGAATGTTCCGACTTGGGACTTGCCTCCCCGCCCCGTCCGGCCAGACTGCCGTCGTGAATCCGTTCCGGCGGCCCGGTTACGCGTTCGCGACGTTGCTCTGCTGTACGACGCCGGTTGCCCCGCTTGCAGCCCAACAGTTGCTCTACACGGAGTATGCCGGCCAGATGCACCTGGTGCGACGCGCCCGCGACACCCGGCCCTGTGTGGAGGTGGAGGGCAAACTGGTCACCGCGCCGGGGGATCGCTATGCGCTCAGGAAAATTGACGAGTATCTGCCGGTTTTCATCTCCGTGCAGGATCTCAACGTGCGCACGACCCACCTGGAAATCGTGGGCTCGCCCACCCAGCTCAACCATGAGTTTCATTTCAAAGCCCGGTTCGAAACCCCCTACCGGCTCGACGATGTGTTCATGGTGCTGGACCTGGACACCGAGTCGGCCGGCAAGACGCTTTTCCTCTGCGAGATCGGCCAGCTCACGCCACGCGAGCCCAAGCCCGTTGCCCTCACCATCCCGCTGGCGTATGCGCTCGGATCCGGGCATTTCCATATCCACCTTTTTGTGGGCGGCCCGGAAGCCCTGCATTCCGCAATCCCCTTCGCTGAACGGGAAGCGGCGCTGGATCGCATGGTTGCAAAGCGCATCCAGGCCGCGGGTGACGCCGAGCCGAAGTTGTTCATCGGACCCACGCCTGAATATCCGTCATCGCTGCGAAAAGCGAAGGCCAAAGGCCAGACCGTGGTCTCCGTCCGGATCGGCACCAACGGCCGGACGCTGGAGCCGGTGGTCAAGAGCGCGTCCGATCCGGCTTTTGGCGAAGCCGCACTCGCGGCCGTGAGACTCTGGCGCTTCCTGCCCAAGGTCAAAGACGGCCGTCCGGTCGAGACCAAGGCGGAAATCCCCTTCGACTTCGCCCCGCCGGGCGGATAATCCCGAACCGCACGGGGGTTGGGCGGGGCGAACCAGGTCAGGCCGGGCCGGAGGGGGTGTCTTCGCGGTTGCCGGCGGGGGCCGGCGCCGCCCCGGATGCCGGGGCCACGCCGGTCACTTCCGGAAGGGTCTCGCCGGCGTCACCGCCAGCGGGCGGCGGGGGAGGATTGACGGACCCGGCCGCCGGTACGGTGGCGTCGGGGGAGATCGTCTCTGGCGGCGCAGTCCCGGCATCCGCCGGTGGCGATTGCACCGCGGGGTCGGGGGACCCCTCGAGGGAGGCCGGTGCCTCCGGGAAGTTTTCCAGGTCGTGTTCCTCACCTTCCACCGACTCGCCGGCCTTGATGCGCGCCTCGGGCATGGGCGGCGGCGTGAACAGGCGGCCATCGGCAAATTCGGTCACATAGCCTTCGTGCACGAGCCAGCGCAGGTCCATGGTCAGGCGCCGCAATTTCTCCTGCTGCTCGGCCGGAAGCACGGCTTCGACCGGAAGTGCGGCCGGCGCGGGTTCGGCCGGCGCAGCGGAGGCGGCGGCAGCCGGTTCGGCAACAGGTGCCGGCATGGGCGGAGTGGAAGGCGTGGCGGGCGGCGTGATGCCGAGCAGCTTCACCGGCAGATCCTTCACCGCGATCATCGGGTTGGCTTCGATGAACGCGATGAGCCCGCCGATGCTTTCGGCAAAGGTCTGGCCCGGGATGCGGAACTTGCGTTTGACGGCACAGACGTAGGAAACCCCCTTCGCCCCCTTCTTGAAAATCGTGAATCCCTCGCGCCGCAGCCGTCCGCGGAGGGCGTTGGCGGTGTCGAGGGGGAAACGCTGCTGGCGTTCATGCTGGCCCTGGATGGCGCGGCGGATTTCTCCGGGCGGCAGGGCGTCGATCAGTTTTCCGTGGAAGCGCGCCGATTCGACGGTCTTGATCATCCGGTCCCTGGCCGTGGCCAGCAGGTGGGCGCGGGCCTCCTCCAGACTGTCGAACACCACCGGCGGGGCGCCCTCGGCGCCGAGCTTCCAGGTATAACGCGTGGCCCGCTTCATCTTTTCCAGCCACTGGTTGACCACCTCGGGATCGCGCACGGTTTCGATCCGTTCGCGGAAATTCTCAAACGGCATGTGCGGGAAGCGCACGGCATGGTGCTGCTGCACGATCTGCTGGTAGCGGTGATAATTGGGCGGGCCGAGCAGCTCGCCGCTCAGGGTGCAGCGGTTGACAAAGGGAAAGCTCCCTTTGGGGGGGTCCACCTCCACGCCCGCCGCATCGAAGAATTTATCGAGGTGCTTGCCCAGCACGTGGGCGATGGCCGCCTCTTCGGAGTCAAACGGAATGCCGTCGGGAATCGCCACATGGACCGGTCCGGCCGGCCGGGCGGTGGCGGATGCATCCGTGGCCGCGGTTTCTGCGGGCGACCGGCGTGTCACCACGACGATAAAGCGGTCGTATTTGCCCAGAATCAATCGCGCGATCTCGAACAATTCGAACGTCCGGCAGGAGGCGCGCATGGCCTTCACCAGCGCCGCGAACCCGGCGTCCTCGGGATAGAAGGCCACGTTGAAATAAGGACTCTGATAGGGCCGGTAGTCCTGCGGGGCGCGTTGACCGGACCACCGGCGCTCGCCACCGCCTTCACGTCCCGGCGGGCGTCCGCCGCGGAAACCGTCCTCCGGCCGCCGCGGCGCACCGCCGCGCTCGGGACCCGGACGCATCTCCCCCCGCTCGGGGGTCGCCGGGTCCGCAGACGTCGGCGCAGGCCGGCGGAAGCCGCGCCGATCCCGGCGGGCTTCGCCGCCGGCATCGTGCGGTCTTCCTTCCCCCTGGCCGGAACCTTCGCGGCGCGGGCCGCGTTCACCTTCACGCCGCTGCCCGGGGACCGGCTTGATCTCGGTCCACTGGGTTCCGAAGCGGAAGTCTTGAAGTTGGCTAAGGTCGATTTTGTTGAGACCCGGCTCGGGGGTCTCATTGGGAGGCGTTTCTTCCATGAGTAAATCGGCAAAGCGGGCGGGCGCCCGCGAAAACATGTCGGCAAGAGAGAGGCGGCGGGGCCAGCGAAGGCCGGGACCGTGAACGGGGGAGTTTTGCCGCCCGGCAGGACGTGGCAAGCGATTTCCCGGTGCCACCAGCCTCCCGGCAATTCAGGGCTTTACATTCCCGGCGGTGGTTCTACTTATCCGTCCTCTTGCGCGCGAATGCTCAGGTGGTGGAACTGGTAGACACACACGTTTGAGGGGCGTGTGCCGCAAGGCG
>JBAZMN010000170.1:0-5097 GCA_041649735.1 Opitutaceae bacterium
ACCGTTTACGTGCTGCATCCCAAGGGGGGCAGCCCGGTGCGGTGCAAGATCACGAAGGTGGTTGAGTTCTCCGGCCTGCAGACCAGCGAGTCGGCCGTCGGCGTGGCGGGCAACATCGTCGGCCTTTCCGGTTTCGAGGACATCGACATCGGCGACACCATCGCCGCCGACGAGAAGGCCCACGCCCTGCCCTTCACCGAGATCGACCCGCCGACGATTGAGATGCAGTTTTGCATCAACGACGGACCGCTCGCCGGGCGCGATGGCAAATACGTGACTTCGCGCCAGCTCCGGGAGCGCCTGTTCCGCGAGATGAAGTCGAACATCTCCATCAAGGTCGAGGACACCAGCACCGCCGGGGTCTACGACCTCAAGGCGCGCGGCTCGATGCAGATCGCCATTCTCGTCGAGCAGATGCGGCGCGAGGGTTATGAAATGCTGGTCTCCCGCCCCACCGTCATCACCAAGGTCGAGGACGGCAAGACGCTGGAGCCGTTCGAATCGTTGTGGGTGGAAATTCCCGAGGAATGCATGGGCGTGGTCATGCAGATGCTGGCCAACCGCAAGGCCCAGATCACCAGCATGCACAAGCACCCGCTGGGCACGACCATCGAGGCCGTCGCCCCGACCCGGGGACTCATCGGCCTGGAGACCGACCTCATGAACTCCACCAGCGGCCGCGGCGTGATGTCGCACCTGTTCAAGGAATATGGTCCCTGGGCCGGCGACGTGCTCACCCGGCTCACCGGCACGCTCGTGGCCACCGAGAGCGGCGAGTCCAAGGCCTACGCCCTTGTCAGCATCCAGGAACGCGGCAAGCTCTTCATCGGCGCCGGCGAGCAGGTTTACGAAGGGATGCTCGTCGGCGAGAGCCCCCGCCAGGAGGACATCCCCGTCAACGCCGCCCGCGCCAAGCGCCTGACTAATGTCCGCTCCCAGGGCGAGGGCGTCGCCACCCAGCTGTCTCCGCCGATCCGGCTCTCGATCGAGAAGGCCATCGAATATATCGCGGCGGACGAATTCGTCGAAGCCACGCCCAAGTCGCTCCGCCTGCGCAAACGCATCCTCAGCCAGACCGACCGGCGCAAGGCCGAACGGGCCGAGCGCAAGGGCGAGACGGCCGAGGCGGATTCTTGACAGCGCCTGGCATAGCTACAACGTAGCTACATGACGAAAACGGCGAAACTCTTCATCACGGGTGGCTCGCAGGCCATCCGCCTGCCGAAGGAATTTCGTTTCCCCGGCCCGACCGTCCGTTTGCGCCGCACGAAGCGGGGTGTCCTGGTCACTTCTGAACACGACGATCTCGAGGAACGCCGCCGGCGCTTCGCCAAGCTGGCCGGCTCATGTCCGGGTCTGCCCGATGTGCCTCGGCACACGACTCCCGACCTGCCGCGTGATTTGTGATCTTCCTGCCCGACACGAACGCGATTTCCGCCTACCTTCGCGGTCAGGATGATGGTTTGGTGGACAGAATGCAGGCGGAGTTTCCCCACCTGCGGCTGTCGGTCATTGTCGTGGCTGAACGTGAATTTGGATTCGTTCATGGCGCCACCAGCCCGCGCCAGCGGCAGCGTTTCGACAACCTGCTGAGCCTCGTTCCCGTGGAGCCGCTCACGCGGGAAGATGCCGCCCAGTATGCGCGTATCCGATCGTTTCTGGAAAATCGCCGACAGGGAATCGGTCCGATGGACACGCTCATCGCCGCGCAGGCGCTGCGCCTCGGCGCCATGGTCGTCACCCACAACACCCGGGAATTCTCCCGCGTGCCCGGCTTGAAATGCGAGGACTGGCAGTCGATTTGACCTCGATCCCGGCCACGCCCAAGTCGCTCCGCCTGCGCAAACGCATTCTCAGGCAGACCGACCGGCGCAAGGGCGAATCGGCCTGATTTCTCACCGGGGGCCCAGCCGTCGCCTGCCTCTGGCTGGCAGACGCAGCGGCAGCGGAGGCATCCGGAACCGCTGATCGTCGCTGACCAGCCGTGCACGACCGTCGCCGGATGCGCTCAATCGATCGGCGCTGTCGGCGGCTTTTCTTCCGATTCTGTTGGCTTCGGCAAAAACGCAGATTGCCCCTCTGCTTTCTTGGCGACCTTCGGTAAAAACGGACCCCGGTCACGCCAACGGCTTGCCGATCTCCCAGTGATGCCCAAAGGGATCAACGATGCGTCCGAGGCGCCAGCCATACCGGTTGTCGACGGGCCAGACCACGGTGGCACCGGCAGCGACGGCCCGGGCGAACACGGCGTCCGGGTCTTCGACCGTCAGCACCATCCTGACGGTCCCGCCGCCGAGAGACTCGGGACTGAAATTGGCATGCGGCGGAGATTCATCGGCCAGCCAGAATTCCGCGCCGTTCACGGCCAGACGCGCGACCACCTCCCCCTTCTCGTCCTCGACCCGAAACAACTCTTCGGCGCCAAACGCCTTTTTATAGAACTCAATCGCGCGTGCGCCCCTGCGGACCGAAAGCAGCGGGGCGATGGCGGTTTTTCGATTTTTGGCCGACTGGGCCCGGGAGCTCATTGAAGGTGTCCTTTCTCGCAGATTCCGGCAGATGAATTGACCGCAGATAAACACTGATGGTCACTGATCTGAACGATACGAGGCGATGACACGAAGTCCCATCGCGCTGCTCAGTGCGAATCAGTGGTTGAAATTTGAAATGCCGCCGGCGGCCTCAGTCGCCGGCGTGGATCTTCACGTCGTAGGGCGCCGGGTGGCCCTCGCCGCGCTCCAGCCAGTTGCGCAGGCTCAGCATGAAGACCGCCCACTTGGTGCTGCAGTGGTGCATGAATTCAACGCGCGTCTTCCAGTTGGCATGTCGGAAGAGCACAAAGGTCTGCCGCTGCTTCCACCCCAGGTCGAAGATCACCTCCGTTCCAACCCATTCCCGCGGACCGGCGACGCATTTCCAATGCACCGTCCGACGGGGCACGGCCGCCAGCACGCGCATCTTGCAAAAGCCGAAATCGATCAGTCCGCCCTTGCGGGCATTGCCGCGGGTGGAAATGGTCCACCAGTGGCGGAGCCCGTCGATGGTGGTGAGCGCGGCGAAAACCTTCGCCGGGGTGACGTTGATGCCAACGCGGTGGACGATGTCAGGCATGGGGGCCTCCGTTTCCTCTATTTGGAGCTGGTGCAGGGAACAAAGGAGAAACTTAGCTTCAATCCGTCCTTTCGCCAGTCAGCAGCCCGATTCCTCGGCCGAATCGGCGATGCCTGCTCCGGAAAATGGTGCCGGCGGGGGATTTCTTCGCCTACTTAGGCTCAATGAACAGCCGGGCGAGGCCGGGATAGGGTTTGAGCGGGATGACGTCGAACGCGATCAAACCGGCGGCCGCCAGCGGCAGCGTGTCCAGCGTGCGTTGGGCCTCGGCAGCGTCGGCACACTCGAGGATCAGCACGGCTGCGGAGCGGTCCTGGCGAAAGTAGATCTCCCGCAGGACGCCGGTCTGCTGGAGTTCCCAGACCCACGCCGCCTCCGCCTTGAGCAGCGCCGGCGTGAACGCCGCCGGCGTCACGCCCGGCGTTTCCTTCTCGAGGGCGATAATCTTCACGGGCATCAGCGTGTCGGTCAACGTGCCGCGGCGCAACGCCGTTCCCAGCCCTCTTGATGCGGAGCGCACACCACCATCGCCTGAACACGAGGGCGCTTGGCGGTTGCATCCCCACCATCAGGCTCCCCGCCGACAGAGCCGGATCGAGTCGCAAGGCTGACCCGATTATTTGCAGCGTGGCCATGGATCAGCCCCGCGTATTAGCAGGGTTGGCGTGAGCCGCCGAGAGAGGGAGGCCCCTGGGTTGCCGCTTTTCCGATCAATATTCGATCAGCCGATCGCTCACGAAGCGGCGCACCGGGCGCCAGCTTAACTCGCCCCGGCGTTCCCGGTCGCGCTCGTAGAGCGGGCAGAACTTTCCGGGCGGATCGATTGCAACCACCGTGTTTCCCCTGATCACCAGGGTGCAGTCGACGGCCCCAATCCTCTCCTTGACGGTGCGCTCGGCGATCGGGAAGGCCACGGTCACGTCATCGCCGGGCTTCGCGGCGCCCAGGTCGATGTATCGCTCGTGCCAGGTGTATGGACGGGCCTGGCTGCCGGTCGTGCACTGCACCTCCGGACTGCCGGTGGCGATCCACTCCGGCATCCGCACCAGCACCTGCTTGAGCGGCCGTTTGATCTTGAGGACGACTTTGCCCTGCTGGGGAAGAAAACTGTAGACATCGGCGGTCGCGGCGGCGCGGTTGAGCAGGAGGTTGAGGCGCAGTTGTCCGTCCCGTTCGTCCAGGATGTTCTCATAGATATAATAGAGCGCGCGCGAGGCGTTGCCGGTGCAGCATTGCTGCATGCTGCCATCACTCCATTTGAGGCTACCGTCCCCGCCGGCCCAATCATTGGCGCTGGCCCAGCCGGCAAAACAGCCCAAGACCCGCTCACCCACGCGATCTTCGCAAACGGCCCCCGGCATCGCCCAGCTGCCTTTCCACTGGGTGGGTTCGAAGAGGATTTCCTTGAGGGTGAAGGGCTGGCGCGGCAGCCTGGCCGTGTCCGCTTCAACCCAATCCACCCGGGTCAGCTGGCTCTCGGCAAGCTGGTTGCGGATCCAGCAATCGGCGTCGTCCCAGTGGTCCCCCACGCCGCTGCGCGAGAGTTTCAAGGCCAGGGCGATCATCTCGGCCACCTCGCAGGTCTCGGACCTTGGGTAATTGGGACGGAGCCATTCGGGGAAAAAGCCGACGGTGGCGGAGCCCTGGGTGCGCGCCCAGACAAAGCTTTTTTCGACAAAGGCGGCGAGGTCCTTGTCGCCGGCCGCCTCCGCATAGTCGAGCATGCTCAACAGGGTTAACGTATGGGCGTGGAAGTGCTCGCCGCCATTCTCCAACTCGCCGAAATTAAGTTCCCGGCCGATAAACCGCCCTTCGGCGTCAAAGCTTTGGCAGTGGAAACGAATGAAGTTGATCAGCTTCAGGGCGAGTTTCTTCGCCGGCTCGTAACCGGTGGCGCGGTAGAAATTCGCCGGGCCCTGGATCGACCAGGCCATATTACACAGGCCGCCCAAGGCGAGCCACGGGGGAACGCTGGAGCTGACCTTG
>JBAZMN010000171.1:0-5070 GCA_041649735.1 Opitutaceae bacterium
AGGGGGATGGTCAAGCCGGGCGCGGTAGTCGCCGGTCGAGAGACCGAGCGCACGGAGGGGCTCGCAGAAGTGACGGGCGGCGGGCGCAAGCACGGGCGCGGCCGGCGCGGAAAGATACTGCTGGCCGGCTCGCACCGGAAAGCGGCGGGCGAGGGTTCCATCCGGATCCGGCCAGTAGTTGAGCACCAGGTCGAATTCCGCCAGCCAGGCGGACAGCGCCGCCGGCAGGGGCGCAACGCCGAACAGTGCGCTCCAACGGGCTTCATGCTGGGAATGCACGGCGTCGAGATACCCTCCACGCAGACCCAGCCCGGCGGCCCGGGCGTTGCCCACCAGTTCGATCTGGGCGCGCGGCCATTGGCTGCGCAACAGGCCCAGCGCCGGCAGGGTGACCAGGAAGTCACCGATGGCTCCACCTCTGAGGACCAGGATGCGCATGATCGATCGTCACAAGCAGCAGCGGAAATCGAAGGAGGACAAGACGGATGGAAACGAGTGCTGGTTCAATCGGCCTCCACCCGGCTGGCGGCGGGATCCGCCGGTCCCAAATCTGGGCGAATCGGTGAAATCGCTGGGGGATCTACCCGCCGGATTTGACGGCTGGGGGGGTGTACTTTGCCAGCAGAAGCACGGCGGAGCCGAACGGCAGCTTGAGCTGCATCTTCACGGGAAGCTTGTGCCCCTTTTGCGAAATCCAGACCTTGAATTCGCCGCCGCGCTTGAAAATGCCCTTGGGATTCTGCTCCATGCGCGGCTCGAGCATGAGCGCCTGATAGGTGTCGAGCGGTGTGTCCACCTCCTCGTAATGATCGGCGTAGATGGCGAGCGGGAAGAACTCGTCGCTGAAATTGACCAGGACGTTTTGCTTCTGGCCGGGTTGGAGATTCCACTCCCGGGTCTGCACCAGGGCACTGATGAGATCGACGGGGTCGCCGTCAGGAATGGGGACATCGCGGGAGCGCCCGGGGCGGTAGTGGTCGGTAAAATGAGCAATCTTCCGGCCGTAATCGAAGGTGGTCTCCGTGTCGGTGTGGTGCTTTCCGTCGGAACCCTTTTCCCGCATGAGGACGACCCGGCCGGTCGTCTGATCGATGATGGCCTCAGCCCGGTTGTTGTAGGTGTAAAAGCTGCGGATGAAGCCGTGGGTGGAAGTGTCGGTCGTGATGCGAAACACGACCGCTCCGCTGGCATCCTTCTCCTCGTGCACCGAAATGACGATGTCGCCGGCGTGAAAGAAAATGCCCCACGAAACCCGGTAGGTTAGAGTCTCGCCATCGCCGAAGGCGGTGAATGGCGCGGCGCGGACGGACGGAATCGGCATGGCAGTCAGGGCAAGCAGGAAAAGAAGGCCGGAACGGAAGTTGAAGCGCATGGAACGGAACAGGTTCTGACCGCAAAATCTTGGCAAGGTGCGGGTGATAAGGATTTTTTCGCTGCCAAAGGCAAGGAACTTAGCGAAACGGCCCGCGGATCGGTCCCGCGGAATCAATTGACCAGGCCGAGGTCGAGCTGGTTGTCCACGCCCAGCGCCCAAGCCTCGAGGCCACGGGCCCGCAGCGTCCGGGCAAATTCCCGGGCAAAGCCATGCAGCGTGTAGACCAACCGCGGCCGGACGCGGTCGACAAAGGCCAGCAGGTCGGGAAAACCCGCATGATCGGACAGGGGAAAGACGGCATCGCACTGGTAGCGATAGACGGCTCCGGGATCGAGCGCCCAGCCGGTGACCGCGGCGGTACGGCGACGGGGGATATTTTGCAGAAAAACCGAGCGGGCTGACTGCGGCGGGCAGATGACCACGTGCCCGGCGAGCTCCGCGGCATTGAACGCGCGGTAGGATGGAAACTGCATGCCCAGTTCCTCGTAAACCTGCGTGAGCCGGCAGGCCTGCGGATGCATCATGACGGGCAACTGTGCCGCAGCCAGGCCCTGCAACAGTTCCTGACTTTTGCCGAGGCTGTAGCCGAAAAGCACGGGTGTGGCGCCATCGGCGAGCGTCTGCCGGCAAAACTCCACGATGTCCGCCCGCACCGAGACGGCAGGCGGAAAGACATAACGGGGCAGGCCGAAGGTGGTCTCCATGATCAGCGCGTCGGCCGGCGGGGTGGCGCACGGCTCGGCTGCGAGCCCCGGCTGCAGCTTGAAGTCGCCGGTGTAGAGCAGCGATCCATGCTGCGCGTGCACCAGCAAGCATTGCGCCGACCCGAGGATGTGTCCGGCCGGATGCAAGGTCACGGTGAGATCGGCCGTCAGCTGTTCGGTCTGTCCGAACGGCAGCACATGCTCGACCCGGGCGGCGGGCAGCCGCGTCCGCATCAGCCGTGCGGTGCCGGCGGAACAGAGGACTTCGCGATGCCGGGCGATATGATCGGAATGTGCATGGGAGACGAAGGACCAGCCGACGGCATGTTGCGCGTCCAGCCACCAGCCGACCTGTGGCAGCCAGACTCCGTGGCGAAATTGGACATCCCAGGACATGAAAGCTGGAAACAGTAGGCTTTCGGCAACAAGCTGCAAGGACCGGCCGCGGCGGCGAAATCCGGCGGCGGCCGAAGCCGCTCAAGCCGCGGCAAAGTATTTCCGTTTTGCCAGGCGCCACGCGGTCACAAAAAAGGCGGTCAGGGGGATGGCGAGCACCATCCCGAGCACGCCGCCCAGCGCCGTGCCCCAAAAGAAAATGGCGACGATGATCACGACCGGATGCAGCCCCGTGCGGTCGCCCATGATCTTGGGGGTGAGGAACCAGGCTTCCACCGCCTGCACGATGATCTTTACCAACAGGACGAGCCCGACGAGCTTCCAGCCGCCGTCGGGCTGAAAAAAGGCGAGCGGCAGCGCCGCGACCAGGCCGAGGATGGTTCCCAGGCAGGGAACGATGTTGAGCACGCCCAGGGCCAGTCCGAGAAACAAGCCGAACCGCAGGCCGATCAGCGAAAAACCGACGGCCAGCAGACCGCCCATGATAAGCCCGATCAGGATCTGCCCCCGGAAGAAGGAAACCACGATGGCGACGAATTCCCGCACGAGAAACACCACATCCTCCCGCACGCCGGGGCGCAGAAACGGAAGATGGCCGGCCAGCTTTGCCGTCGGCTCGCCGCGCGAGAGCAAAAAGCAGAACAGGTAGATCGGAATGATGGCCAACCCGCTGGCAAAGGTGACGGCGGCCAGCAGACCGGCGCCGGCGGCGCGCAGCGAAGGCAGCGCCTGCCCGAGCAACCCCTGCAATTCGGCGGCCAGGCCGTGGAGGGCGTTGCTGACCGCAGGATTGCCGGCATAGCGGCGGGCGAGCTCAATCCAGGCGGGATAATGCTCCTGCACGTAAACGGCGACGCGCTGCCAAAAAGAGGGCAGGTAGGAGAAGAAATCGAGAATCTGCTGGACCAGCGGCGGCACCAGCAGCAGGGCGAGCCCGCCGATGGACAACAGAAACAGACCATAAAGCACGATGACGGCCGCCAGCCGGCGGAGGTTCAGCCGCCGTTCAATCAGATCGACCGCCGGCCGCAGGATCAGCGCGAGGATGCCGGCCGCCGCCAGCGGCCAGAGCACGCCGGCAAATCGTCCGACCAGCCAACCCAGCGCCCAGATGACCAGCGCCAGCAAGGCGACGCTGAGCAGGAGGGCTGACAGGGCGAGGGCGAAACCGACCAGCCGGCGCTGCCCCTCGGACAGAAAGCGTGCGTCGGTGGTCATGGATGCAGATGACAGCAGCCGCCAAGGCGAAGGCCAGAGGAAATTTGGCCGGCCAGCGCGACATACTCCGGGAGCGGCGACGCGGGCGTCGCCGCGCCATGCATGGTGCTGGTCAAAGGCGGGACCCCGCTAGGCTTCGTCGTCGTTGTCGCCGAGACCGAGGCTCAGACGGATGTCCGGCCGCTCGGCCAGTTCGTCGAGCAGTTCGTCGACGCTGAAATCGGCGACGACGAAATCTCCATAGACGAAAGTCGGGACGTTCCCCTGGTCGCTCGCCTCGATGAGCCGTTGCAGGTGGGCATGGTTTTTCGAGACGTCCCGGATTTCGACCTCGACTCCGTGGGTGGAGAAGAACGCCGCCGCCTGCCGGCAGTAGGGACACCCGCGCTTGATGTACAAGATCGGGCTTGCGTTCATGAACGCAGTTTAAGCGCCCGGCCGCGGCAGGCAAGGGCGGAGGTGAAAAAACCAACAAACGATCACCCGGCCGGCAGCGGACCGGGGGGATGGGGCATCGCGCCTTTCCGCCGGTGATGCCGGTAGAGCCAGCGCGCCATCGCCGGCAGCAGGAGGAGCGCGCCGATCATGTTGACCAGAAACATGAAGGTCAGGAGCAGACCCATGTCGGCCTGGAACTTGAGATCGGAGAAAACCCACAGGCTCACGCCGATCGCGAGGGTGAGACCGGTGAAGAGGATGGAACTGCCGGTTTCCTTGAAGGCCACGAACATGGCGTCCTCAAAGTATTCGCCCTCCTGGAGGGCCTTTTGCAGCCGGGCAAAAAGATAGATGCCATAGTCCACACCGATGCCCACGCCAAGCGCGACCACCGGCAGGGTCGACGTCTTCAGGCCGATGTCCAGGTAGACCATGAGCGCGTAGCCGAGGTAGCTGACGATGGCCAGCGGCAGCACGATGCAAAGCGTGGCGCGCACCGAGCGGAAGGTGACGAGGCACAGCGCGATCACCGCGCCGAAAACCCAGACCACGATCGGAAACTGCGCGGCCTGCACCACCTCGTTGGTCGCGGCCATGACGCCGTCGGTGCCGCTGGCGAGCAGGAATTTCGCCTTGGGCGAGGGGTGGGCGGCGCCGAAGGTCTTCACCGCGGCGGTGACGCCGCGCAGCGTCTCGGCCTTGTGGTCGGTGAGAAAGATCATGATCGGGAGGACGCTGCCGTCGGCGTTGAGGAGACCGGTGGCCGTGTCGATCGGCGTGATCGCCTGTGCCAGCGCCTGCCGGTTGCGCGGCAGGATGCGCCACTTGAGCGAGCCTTCGTTCCAGCCGGCATTGACGATCTTGGCGACCGAGGCGAGGGAAAGCACGGACTGCACGCCGGGCACGGCCCGCAGGTGCGTCTCGAACCGGTCCATGAGC
>JBAZMN010000172.1:0-5066 GCA_041649735.1 Opitutaceae bacterium
GATGTGCGGAAGGGGATTGAAATCATCCGGGCCCTGCGCGGCCACACCACCGGCTACGCCGTGCCACAGTATGTCATCGACGCCCCGGGTGGCGGCGGCAAGGTGCCGATCAACCCCGAGTACATCGAGCGGATCACTGACGACGAGGTGGTGTTCAAAAATTATCGGGGCGAAACTTTCCGTTATCCGCTCAAGAGCACGCCGCGCCAGCCGGCCGATGCTGGGGTGAATTCCCCGGGCGCACCGGTGGTGCTGCCATCGGAGCTGTTTACTTAGAATAACTTGCGGATTTTTGACGGCGGCAGCAATCGGCTCGTGGGGATTGCGGCGGCACAATTCCCTTCACAAGGAATTCACAGAAGAATTATTCAACACTTTCAGGTCTGCTGCGTCTATCTCCCACGAAACAAGCATCGTTCTCGGAACGATCATTGTTGTAGTTCTTACGGTTTGCTTGGTGTTAGGTCATGCAGGGCCGCCTCCACAAGGGGCGGCCCTCATGATTTCCGGGGGCGGCAGGCTGCCGATGGGCTTGGCCTGCAGCTGTGGCGCAGCGTTTCAGCCTTCAGACCCAGCGGTGCAGCTCGCCGTCCCGGCGAGCTTAACCTGCCGGGACGGCAGGTTCCACCCTGCGTGTCGCCGCTCCATCAGATGCCAGCTTTGGAGACGCGGCGCTCCCGTCGCGTGGGTATCCTGTGACTGTGGCGCGCCGCTTTCGGCCAGAGCGCTTCAGCGAGCCAAGGGGCGCCGCGCCTCATGCATTCCCGGCAGACCGGCCTCAGCGCAGCCGGCGACAGACGCCGGTCGGCCTCACTGTTGAGTCAAACCCAGCGGTGGAGCCCGCAGCCCCGGTGGGCTGAACCTGCCGGGACGGCAGGTTCCACCTGTTGTGTCGGCCTATTCCCGGTTCCCGCTGGCAAAGACGGCGGCGGCCGGCAGCTTTTTGCCGAGCGAGATGGCCGGCTTGATCCGGCTGAGATCGTTGCCGGTGACGGAAATGTCCGTGCTTTTGCCCTCGACCCGGAGGAAGGCGGCCGGACCGGCCGGGGCGGTGCAGCCCCGGATCTGGGCCGTGCGGGTGTCGTTCAGCAGGATGACAGGTTTGCTGCCGGGCAGGGCCCGGCTCTTCAGGCTGTCGATTTCGAGGTTCTGCACATCGTCGAAGGCCAGGGCCGACCGATAGTCGGTTTTCTCGAAGCACAGGTCGAGGTTGCGGAGGGTGAGACCCTGCACATGCCGGCAGTAGAAGCCGTAGGCGGGCAAGGGTCCGAACATATTGGCCTCCGGATAAGCGCCGGCGTGTTCCCTGATGTCGTCCAGGGCCGGCCCGGTGTCGGTGGGGCCGTAACCCCGCTGCGTGGTGATCTTGACGTTGGTGAGCGAGATGTTCTCCACCGGGTGCTTTGGCAGGCCGGTGATGGAGGAAGCCAGCGGCCGGCCATCGCCGACCTTGTCCGAGAGACTGGCGACCACGTTGTTGATGGAAACGTTGCGCAGCACGCCGATGCCGGGCCGCTTCTGATCGCTGGTCCAGCGGCGGCCGCGGTCGCCGAGCCGGATGAAGATGGCCGTGGCCACGTCGGTCATCGTGAGGTTTGAAATGCTGACCCCGTCCATGGTGCCGCCGTCGACAATCTCGAGGGCGAGGCCGGCGGCGTTGATGCGGTTGAAGGTGAGGTTGGAGATGGCGATGTTCCGGAAGCCGCCGTAGGAGGCGGTGCCGAATTTGACCCCGTTGGCCATCGAGCTCGCCGTGCAGTTGGTGACGGTGACGTTCTCGCAGTCACGGTAGGCGGCCTTGAGGCAGATGGCGTCGTCGCCCGCGCGGAAGCTGCAGTTGCTCACCCGCACGTTGCGCGAGCCGTCGATGTCGATGCCGTCGTTGTTGTAGTCCTGTTTCCAGCTGTCGACCGTGACCCCGTCGACGGTGACGTCGTCGCAATCGAGGTAGTGCTGGCACCAGAAGGCGATGTTCTCGAGCCTGATGCCGCGCACTTGCACGCCCCGGCACTGGATGAAACTCAGGCCGTAGGGCCGCTTGAGGTAGGCGGCGCGCGACGACCAGCCGCGGGCGATGAGGTCCTTCTTGGTGAAATTGGGGTGGTCGCCTTGTCCGTAGATCTTGCCCTGGCCGACGATCGCCAGATCGTGCTGCCCGGCGGCAGAGATCAGGCTGTAGCGGCCGAATTCGAGCTGGCGATTCGGGCGCGGGGGCGGGTTCTCGGGATAGTCCTTGAGATCGGTGCTGCCGAGGATCACCGCGCCGTTGGCCAGGCTTAGGGTCACGCGGCTCTTCAGGTAGATGGTCCCGGTGAGGTAGGTGCCGGGTGGGACATAGACCGTGCCGCCGCCCGCCTGGGCGGTTTCCACGATCACGCGATTGATCACCGCCGTATTCAGCGTCTTGCCGTCCGGCACTGCGCCGGCTTCGAGAATGTTGCGCACGAGAGGCGGAACCGGAGCCGGCTCGGACCCGGCCGGTTCATTTTTGTCCGCGGCGGGCGGGGCTGGATTTTGTGCCTGCATGGCCGTGGCAAGGGACAACAGGCAGGCACCGATGAAGAGGGAGGGAAGAATCGTTTTCATGGATAATGATGACAAGGGATGACCGGGGTTTTTGTCCCGGTCGCGCGGCCCGGCTCTCCGGTGTTGTCAGCGGAGCAGCGCCTTGTTTGCGCGAATCAGCGCCAGACGTTGATTGACGCAGCCTCGGGTGTTCCCGCCGTCCTCCGGTGTCTGCCGGCACCAGTCGACCAGCCGGGCCACGGTGCTGCGGGCGACGTAACAGCGTGTATCGGAGCCGCCGTAGTAGATCAGCACGGTGTCGTCGGGCAGCCGCACCCAGCCGTTGCTGAAGGTGACGTTCGAGACGTCGCCGACGCGTTCGCCCTCATACGGCGCGAGGAAATAGCCGCCCGGCCGCGCGATGACCTTCGACGGATCCTCGAGCGAGGTCATGAACAGATAGAGGACATAGCGCAGGCCGGCGGCGCAGTTGCGCACGCCGTGGGCCAGGTGCAGCCAGCCCTGCGGGGTCTTGATCGGCACCGGCCCCTGGCCGTTTTTCGACTCCTTGATGGTGTGATAGGCGCGGGCGTCGATGATCGCCTCCGGGCCGGTGACGCCGGTGGTGATGTCGTCGCAGAGCGTCCAGCCGATGCCGCCGCCCGAACCGACGTCGATGAATCCGTCCATCGGCCGGGTGTAGAAGGCATATTTCCCCTGCACGAATTCCGGGTGCAGCACGACATTGCGCTGCTGCGAGGCCGGCGTCTGAAGGTTGGGCAGGCGCACCCATTTCCGGAAATCCTTCGTGCGCACGATGCCGGCCTGGGCGACCGCCGAGGAGAGATCGCCGGCCGGGGCGGCCGGGTCCCTGGCCTCCGCGCAGAACACGCCGTAGATCCAGCCATCCTCGTGGAAGGTGATGCGCATGTCGTAGAGGTTGGTCTCGGGCTTCAGCTCGGGGATGTCGCAGGGTTCATCCCAGAAGCGGAAGCGGTCGATGCCGTTCGGACTTTCGGCGATGGCGAAGAAGCTCTTGCGGTCCAGGCCCTCGGTGCGGACGACGAGGTGGACCTTGCCCTGCCAGTAAAAGGCGCCGGGATTGAGCGTGGCGTTGATGCCGAGCCGCTCCATGAAGAACGGATTCGTCGCCGGGTTGAAATCATAGCGCCACTCGAGCGGCACATGGCGGTGGGTCACGACCGGGCACTTGAAACGCTCGAAAACCCCGTTGTCCCAGGTCCGGTCGATCGGATTCTTCCGCCGGAGGAAGGCTTCATGGGCGGCGCGCACGGCCTTGACGCGGGCGACGAATTCCCGGGAGGCGCCGGCGGGAAGTTTTTTCCCGGTCTGGGCGGGGACAGTCTTGGATGGAGCGGGTTTGGGTTTCATGGGTGGGAATGCACAGGGAAAATGCACAGGGGCGGCGGGGTGGGCGGAACAGCGGCAGAGCCGGTTCCGTTCGGCCGCGACTCCATTGATGGCGGACGGCGAATCGCGCTTCAAGTGCATTGGTGCAACCGGCGGTCCGGTCCGGTTGGTCGTGAACGGCGCGGTCTGCTGGCAGAACGCGCCCTGCTATGCCCTGCAACCAGGGAGCGGCGGACCGTAGATGACATGACGCCGACAGGGGGCCCAAGAGCGGCCAACCTGTCGGCGTCATGTCATCTACGACTTCAGCGAGCAAGGCGCCTACGCCTTGTTCGTATAGACCTCGGCGCCGCGCTCGGCGAACTCGCGGGACTTTTCTTCCATCCCCGCCGCGAGGGCTTGCTCCTCAGCCAGGCCCTTCTCGGCGGCGTACCGGCGGACGTCCTCGGTGATCTTCATCGAACAGAAGTGGGGGCCGCACATGGAGCAGAAGTGCGCCGTCTTGGCGCCCTCCTGCGGCAGGGTCTGGTCGTGGTAGGAGCGCGCCAGCTCGGGATCGAGCGAGAGGTTGAACTGGTCCTCCCAGCGGAACTCGAAGCGCGCCTTGCTCAGGGCGTTGTCGCGGTACTGGGCGGCGGGATGCCCCTTGGCGAGATCGGCGGCGTGGGCGGCGATCTTGTAGGCGATGACGCCGGCGCGCACATCGTCCCGGTTCGGCAGGCCGAGGTGCTCCTTCGGTGTCACGTAGCAAAGCAGCGCGCAGCCGTACCAGCCGATCAGGGCGGCGCCGATGGCGGAGGTGATATGGTCGTAGCCGGGCGCGATGTCGGTGGTGAGCGGGCCGAGCGTGTAGAACGGGGCTTCGTCACACCAATCGAGCTGTTTCGCCATGTTTTCCTGGATCAGGTGCAGCGGAATATGGCCGGGACCCTCGTTCATCACCTGCACGCCCTGCGCCCAGGCGCGCTTGGTCAGCTCGCCCTGGGTTTTCAGCTCCGCGAACTGGGCCTCGTCGTTGGCATCGGCGATCGAGCCGGGCCGCAGCCCGTCGCCGATGGAGAACGACACGTCGTAGGCGGCCATGATGGCGCAGATGTCGTCCCAGTGCGTGTAGAGGAAGTTCTCCTGGTGGTGGGCGAGGCACCACTTCGCCAGGATCGAGCCGCCGCGTGACACGATGCCGGTCATGC
>JBAZMN010000173.1:0-5063 GCA_041649735.1 Opitutaceae bacterium
GGTCGAGCAAATATTGCCACGATTCTCTTATGAGACTTACCGAAAGGCGCTCTGCCTTCTCGATCCCTACGGTCTTTCTCTAGAATGGAGAACTGTGGAGGCCGCTGGGAGACTGAAGTCTATCGAAGTTTTCATCAACTTTCCGATCATGGACATCAACCGGAATGTGAAGCGCCAGCATATCGATCAGATATCCAATGAGAATCTCCGGCGCATGGATGCATTTTGGGGAGATCGCAGCTGGCACGAGTCGATGTACCAACCATCTCGCCAGATGGATCTCGGCTTGGTTGAAGCCGATATGGATAAGCAGTCAAACGATACTTTGGCGGAAGCTTACGGAGTTCGCCTAAAGGAAGTGGCGCACTTTGCTCACGTGCCCCCGCCAATTCCGATGCGGAACGCCAAAGGCAATACTGTCTATTACCTGTTTTTTGCCACACCGAACAAGACCGCCCACAAAATTGTCTCAGAGATATTCGCCAAGTACCGCGACTTCACCCCTCGATGACGGCGCACCGGGCAACTCAAAGACCCAGCTAAACAGTAATCCCCTGTAGAAGGTTGTAGCGTTCGCTCTGAGACAAAACCCGTGCTTCGCGTTGTTCCGGGTATTCATCGTAAAGGCACCCGTCGAGCATGCGACCGTTCTTTTTCTTCCGCACGCCACCCCACTGCTTGAAGAAGAACGGTACTTGGGATCCGCGGCACAAGGCGCGAATGGAACGTACCCACGCCGCGTCCAACGGACGCGCACCGGGACCGCTTTCGCCACCCACGATGACCCAATGGATTCCTTTCAAGCTGAAAGAACCCAGATCTTCCAGCAGCGGCTCGATGGACAGAAAAGCCACCTGTGGCCGGGCCGCCCGCAGGTGGTCGACTCGCGGCAGGCCGTGCTGGCGGTTCTCGACGCTCACACCCCACCAAATGTGCGAGGCTTTTGCGGCCGAGCGCAGCTTCCCGCATAAAAGGTCTCGCATCCGCTCGGACCGTTTGGTGAGCACCTGGTAGGTATGCCAGTTGGCCGCGAGCATGACCCGGCAGATTTTCTCGATGTAGTCATCGGACACTCCCTCGTGAAACAAATCGCTCATGGAGTTCACAAAGATCTTGCGCGGCGTGCCCCAGCGGATGGGCTCGCCGAGCTTTTCGGGCACAAGTCGCAGATCGAAGCCGAACTCGAAAGGGTGCCCCTTCACGCCCCGGAAGCGCTCGGCAAAGGTTTCGGCGTAGCAATGCTGGCAGCCCGGGCTGACCTTGCTGCAGCCACGCACGGGATTCCACGTCGCGTCGGTCCACTCGATCTTGGAGTTGGCGCTCATGGCAGAGGCAACTTAGTGCGGGTGACTGAATCCCGCGAGAAAAAGATGCCAAAATTCTCTTTTCCCCGCACGCAACCGCGGCTTGCCCTGGCGCGGCGGTTCCGCCTAGCGTGCCCGGCGCTTCCACCATGCCCGCACTTCCCTCCCAATTCACCGGCGTCACCGTCACAACCAAGGCGAACATCTACTTCGACGGCAAGGTCGTCAGCCATTCCGTCCTGTTCCCCGACGGCGCCAAAAAAACCCTCGGGCTGATCTATCCCGGTTCCTACCACTTCGGCACCGGCGCGCCCGAGCGCATGGAAATCATCGCCGGTGCCTGCCGGGTGACCCTCGACGGCCGGAAGGAGACCGTGTCGTACGCGCCCGGCCAGGCGTTCGACGTGCCGGGCAAAAGCGGCTTCACCATCGAGGTGACCGGCGGCCTCTGCGAATACATCTGCTCATATCTGGGCTGAGTGAGGGCGCCGCCGGTTGAGATGCGCCAGCAGCAGGGTGAAGAAGCAGAGCACGAGGTTTTGCAGCGGCAGCTGCAGCGGCGTGGGCAGCGCATAGATGATGGCCACCGCGGGCAACCAGACGCCGAGGTTGGCGATCATCGTCGGCAGCACGCTGCGCGCGTACCAGCCGGGCGTCCGGAAATCGGCCCAGACCTTCCCGAAGCTGAAATCCAGCGCATTCCACTGGTAGGCCAGCACCGTCAGCGGCACCGCATACACCGGGCAATAGACGAGCTGATCCAGGACGGTCTTGATGACGATCGTCGCCGCATCGTGCCCCCCGCCCACCACGTGCGCGAGGATGCGATACAGGATTTCGACCTCCAGCCCCTTGTAGCCCCAGAAGGCCGTCAGCATCAGTCCCTGCCGCCAGCCGTACTGGCTGCGCGAAGCCGGGTTGGTCCGCAGGTAGAAAAACGGCAGCGCCCCGCCGAACAGCGCCGTGGAAATGATGCCAAAGCCCAGGCCCGTTGCGGCCCGGAACGACGTGACCCGGGCCAACGCTGCCTGGGTCGGGGCGTGGTGGTAGTAGGCCAGCACCAGCGCGAGCGCGGCGGCCTGCAGCACCAGGCCCGGCGCCAGATTGGCGCGGGCGCCACGCAGGCCGGCCTGCCAGGGCGGTTCACGAAGAGCGGGATTGGCGGACATGAAACGAAAAGTGTCCCACGCCACTGCGGCCCGTGCCAGCGTGAAATGAACACCCGCTTCCCCGGCGCGGCCGGTCGGCCCTGCAACATGTCAACCAATAGTTGACATGTTGCAGGGCGGCGGCGGGCGTCACGCCTCGCCGAGGTTCCGGCGCAGGATGGTCTGCAACGCCTCCGGGTCGTGCAAGGTGATCACTTTGCCAGCGACGGAGATGATCCTCCGATCGCGCAGCGCGGCGAACGTGCGCGAAAGCGTCTCGCTGCTTGTGCCCAGCTCGGCGGCCAGCACGCGCTTGGTGCCGGGCAGTTGCAGCGGCCCGGGTCGGCCCTGGGAATGCTTGAGCAGCCAGTTGGCCAGCCGTGTCTCCACGTCCTTGAGCGTGAGATCATCGAGCATCCCCACGACCACGCGCAGATGCTGGCTCATCGAGCCGAGCATGCGCAACGCCAGGTCGGGTCGCCGACCGATCAGGTCGAGGATCGGCCCTTTCGGGATCAGCAACACCGTGCTGGGTTCGACCGCCCGCGCGTCGGCCGGATAGCCGGTGGGCGCGGCGAGCGCAGCCTCGGCAAACGACTCGCCCAGGCGAAAGACATGAATGACCTGCTCCTTCCCCGCCGGGCTCACGCGATGAACATTGATGGCGCCGCGCTGGACCACATAAAAGCCCTCCGACGGAGCGCCCTGCCGGAACAAGTATTCGCCGCGTTCCAAGCGGCGCAGCACGGCAAAGGCGGCGATCGCCTCCAGATCCTCCGCCGACAGTCCGCTGAAAAGCTGGCAGCAGCGCAGCGTGCTCGCCACGGCGGCGATTTTCAACTCGGCGGGGCGTGGAGTCATCGCCCCCAACAAAGGCGGCTTACGCGCCGGTGTCGCGCCAGAAATACACCGTCCACGCCCCGTCGGCCCGGCGTTCCGCCCGCGAGGCAAGGCCCTCACTCTTGAGCTTTTCAATCAACGGTGCGGGCAGAAACGGCGCGATGATCGTGAGCCCGGCCTCTCCGGCCAGGGTATCGACCCGCCGGCGGATTTCAGCGTAAGGCTCGACGCCCCGCGCCAGCAGCGGGCGCACATCCAGGGTTTTGAATTTGAGGGCGGACATGGAGAAGAAGGGAGTGAAAGTGGCGGATTCAGAACGCGGCGAGATTTCGGCAGACGGGCGATCCCCTCATGGCAATTTCGGCACACGCGGTTCGGGACTGGCGTTCTCCGCCGGCTTTGCCTCCCGGATGGTGGTCAGCAGCATCGAAAACGCCTCGGTGGCCAACGCTGCGTGCGGCAGGCCGGGCGGCATGTGCAGCAGATCGCCGGCGCGCAGCGGCGTCTTTTTCCCGGCGAGCGTGAACTCGCAGGCGCCGCTGAGAATCTGCACCAGCGCCCGCGCCGGGGTGGCGTGCTCGGTGAGCTGCTGGCCGGCGGCGAAGGCGAACAGCGTCACGCGGACCCCGTGCTGGTCGCTGAGCGCGCGGCTGACGATGCCGCTGTCGGAGAACTGCGTGGCCTCGGGGAGGCGAATGACCCCCGCCACCGCGGGATCGAACAAGGTGGATTTGGCCATGATTGGAAAAGTGGTTGGGGATGCGGTGAGGTCAGCGCAGGGCCACCACGGCCCGGGCCGCCTCGGTGAGGCCGCCCTCGAGGCCGGCGCGCTGGTGGACGATCTCGCCGGCGGAGTTGAGAACGGTGATGAGGTTGGAGTGGTCGAACATCCCGAGGGCGTTCTGCTTGTAGCTGACGCCGAGCACCGCGGCGAGCTCGCGGATGTCGCCGGGTGCACCGCGAAGCAGGAGCCAGTTGGCGGCTGGAAGTTCGTGCGCCTCGCGATAGGCATGTAATGCGGCGACGGTGTCACGCTCATGGTCGAAGCTCACGAGCACGAACATGGCCTGGCTGCGCACGGCGGGCGGCAGAGTCTCGCGAATGCGAATCATGTCATTGACGATCCGCGGGCAGGCATAGCCGCAGGAGGTGAAAAACATCGCCAGCACGACGGGCCGGCCGCGCAACTCGGCGAGCCTGAACGGCTGGCCGGCGTCGGTCGTCCAGGTGGCGTCGAGCTGGTAGAGGGAACGCTCGGTAAAGGCCGGAGCGGCGGGGGCCGGCTCCGGCGTGCAGCAGCAGCCGGCCGCGCGCAGCGCGGGAGTGGCCAATGCCAGGCCCAGCAAGACAACGATCATGGAGGCGCGACCCCCGGGTTGCGCCACACGACGGACCTCCTTCGCCGAGGCGACGAAGCCCGGGGGACATCGCGTCCCCATGGCAAGAATGGCGGTGGTGGGTGAGTTCATGACAGCGAGAGAAAGATTGGCTTAAGGATTTGGCGGCGGCGCCAAATCCTGGGCGCAGCGGAAGCCGAGGTTGGGCACGGTGTAGTTTGCGCGCAGGCTGCTGCGGTAGCCCGTGCGCATGAAGGCGGCGTAGTCGGAGGGATCGCGGCTGCCGGTGGCGCCGCTGCCACAAAACAAGCCGGCGGCGCCCGCGCCGCGGCTATCGCCCGTCACCATGGCCGAGTTGAAGTCGTCAACCCACTCCCACACCAGGTCGAGCAGGTCGCGCGCGCCGTAGAAATTGGGCCGGCCAGAACCGGCGG
>JBAZMN010000174.1:0-5037 GCA_041649735.1 Opitutaceae bacterium
GTCGCCGCGATGGTAGGCGCCGGCGATGGAGAGCAGCTTGAAGGCCTTGATCTGTTTCGTGTAGCGGACGTGCGTGCCGGCGCACAGGTCGGTGAACTCGCCGTTCCGGTAGAACGAGATCTTTTCCCCCTCGGGAATGTCGGCCAGGCGGCCGAGCTTGAAGCGCTCCTGGCCGATTTTCTTGATGATCGCCGTGGCTTCTTCGCGGGAGACCTCCTGGCGGGTGAAGGCTTGGTTTTCCTCGATCACCTTCTTCATCTCGGCCTCGATTTTTTCGAGATCCTCGGCGGTCAGCTTGTGGTCGAGGTCGACGTCGTAATAGAAGCCGGTCTCCGTCGGCGGGCCGATGTCGAGCTTGGTCTCGGGCCAGAGACGCAGCATCGCCGTGGCGAGCACGTGCGAACAGGAGTGACGGAGTTCTTCGAGCGGAGTCATGGACATGGGGAAAGAGTGGCTAAATTCTAATTATCGTAAAAATGGTCGCTTGCATCTGCGCCAAAACAGCGCAAGCTCCGGAGCATGAAATCGCTGGAGCGATTGTTGGTGTCCGCGAAGGATTTTCCTCTGGAGATCACGTTATCGAGCGGGGAAAAACACGTGCTGCCGCATCCCGACCACGTGCAGATGCATCCCAACACGAAGGATCTGGTGGTTTATCCCGATGTCGGGCCGTTCTCGCTCGTGGTCAATCCCGAGCATATCGTCCAAATTCGGCCGCTGCGGAAGGCGTCGTAACCGGTTCATTTTTTCAGTGGTTCCAGTTTATAGCCGTCCTTGCCGTCGAGCATCGACCAGCCGGCGGCGGCGAGATCCCGGCGCAAGGCATCGGCCGTGGCGAAGTCCTTGGCCTGCCGCGCCGCCCAGCGGCGTTCGGCGAGGGTGGTGATTTCCTGTGGAATCGGACGTTTGCTCATCGTCTCGAGATCTATGCCCAGAAGGGCCATCACTCGATCGAAGGCTACGAGATTGCTGCCGTCCAACTTTGTTTCACGAAGTGACTCATGCAGGGCGCCCAACGCTCGGGGCAAATTCAAATCGTCGCGGAGAGCCTCCAGTACACTATCAAACCGCGTGGATGGGGGAATGCGATCAAGTGGTTGGACATCTTGAGCCAGAGTTGTGCGTGTCAGCGCCATCCATCGCACATTTTTCTCTGCCTCGTTGAGTGACTCACCCGTAAAATTGAGCTGCTTCCGCGGATGGCCGGAGAGCAGGGCGTAGCGTACGGCCATTGGCGAGAAGCCCTTGGCCGTGAGGTCGTCGAGCGTGTAGAGGTTGCCGAGGCTCTTGCTCATCTTCCTGCCGTCGACGAGCAGGAATTCGCTGTGGTACCAGTGGCGCGCGAAGGTGTGACCGGTGCAGCTTTCGCTCTGGGCGATCTCGTTTTCGTGGTGTGGGAAGAGCAGGTCGACCCCGCCGGTGTGGAGATCGATCGTCTCGCCGAGGTGTTTTTTGCTCATGGCGCTGCACTCGATATGCCAGCCAGGGCGGCCGCGGCCCCAAGGTGAGTCCCAAGCGTTGCTGCCGTCGTCGGGCTTGTGCGCTTTCCACAGTGCGAAATCACTGCCGTCCTCCTTCTCATCGGCATCGGTGGCCAAGGCCGAGCCGGCCTTGAGCTCGCGTTCTTTGACGCGGGAGAGCGCACCATAGCCATTGAAGGACGAGACTTTGAAATACACGGAACCGTCGACGGTGCGGTAGGCATTGCCCTTCTGCATGAGCGCTTCGATCATGTCCACTTGCTCACGGATGTGGCTGGTCGCGGTGGGTTCGACATGGGGCGGCAGGCAGTTGAGGGCGCGGCAGTCGGCGTGAAACTTGTCGGTCCACTGCTTGGTAACCTCGGCGAGCGTCCGGCCTTCCTCACGGGCGCGCTTGATGGTCTTGTCGTCCACATCCGTGATGTTGCGCACATGTTTTACCTGGCCCGGGCCGAACTCGAATTCGAGCAGGCGGCGGAGGACGTCGTTGACGACAAAGGTCCGGAAATTGCCGATATGGGCCGGCGCGTAGACGGTCGGACCGCAGTTGTAGAACGTGAACGGATGCTCCTGGGAAACCGGCGGTGCGCCGGGTTCGCGTTGCCCGAGGACCCGGAAGTCTCGGGTGAGGGAGTCGTAAAGTCGGATGGCCATGGAACTTGAACGCTATCTCCGTTTAATTGGCGCCCAGAAATGCCGGTCTTTCCATATCTTTTTTTAAGATTAGCGTGAATTAGCGGGGATTAGTGGTTAACTCTCTTACTCCCACGTGTCTATGCCCGAAAACTTCAAATTGGATCTGACCCACCGTCCGCGGCGGCTGCGCCGCACCGCCAGCCTGCGCGCGTTGACCGAGGAGACAGTGCTGCGTCCGCAGGACTTCATCGCGCCGTTGTTCGTGATCGACGGCCAGGGTGGACCTGAAGCCGTGCCCTCGATGCCCGGCGTGTTCCGCCTCAACCTCGCCGACCTCGCGAAGGAATGCCGCGCGCTGCACAAGCTCGGCGTGCCGGCGGTGGCGCTGTTTCCCTCGATCGATCCGAAGCGCAAGGATGCCGACGGCTCCATCGCCCTGCGCGAGGACGCGCTGGTGCTCCGGGCGGTGCGCACGGTGAAGAAAGCGGTGCCGGAGCTGACGGTGATGACCGACATCGCGCTCGACCCTTACACGACCCACGGCCACGACGGCGTGCTCACGCCCGACGGCCGGGACGTGGACAACGACCGCACGGTGGAAATCCTCCGCCGGATGGCGGTGCTGCATGCCCGGGCCGGCGTCGATCTCGTGGCGCCCTCGGATATGATGGACGGCCGCATCGGCGCCATCCGCCGCGCGCTGGACGCCGCAGGTTTCATCCACACGGGCATCATGGCGTACTCGGCGAAGTTCGCCTCGGCTTACTACGGACCGTTCCGCGACGCGGTGGGCAGCGCCAAGGCGGCGGGCACCCATACGCTGAGCAAGGCCACCTATCAGCTGAATCCCGCCAACCGCCGCGAAGCCTTGATTGAGATCGCCCTCGATGAGCAGGAAGGCGCCGACATTCTCATGGTCAAGCCGGCCGGCCCGTACCTCGACATCATCCGCGAGGTGCGCAACGCCACGAACAAGCCGGTGGCCGCCTACCAGGTCTCCGGCGAGTACGCGCAATTGCACGCCGCGGCGAAGCTGGGCTGGCTGGAGCTGGAGCGCTGCCGCCGCGAATCGCTGCTGGCGATCAAGCGCGCCGGCGCCGACATGATCCTGACGTACTTTGCCAAGGCCATGGCAGCGGAACTGGCCGGCTGAGGTCCTCTCGCATGGGCGCCGGGTTGGACCCGGCGCGGAGATTCAGCCATTGGCGCAGGCGGCGGTGAGATCGGCGACAAAGGCATCGAGGTCGGCGTCCTGGGTGTCCCACGAGCACATCAGACGGTAGCCGTGGGCGCCGATGAAATTGTAGAAATGCCAGCCGCGGGCGTGCATCGCCTCGGCCGCCGCCGTCGGCAACTCGGCGAACAGGGCGTTGACCTCGGGTTCGACGAGGATTCTCACCCGGGGGATCCGGCGCAGTGCGGCGGCGAGCTTCTGCGTCATGGCGTTGGCGTGCGCGGCGTGGCGCAGCCAGGCACCATCCTGCAACAGGCCGACCCACTGGGCGCTGAGGAAGCGCATCTTCGAGGCCAGCTGGCCGGCCTGTTTGCAGCGGTAGTCGAATTCGCAGGCGAGCGGCCGGTTGAAGAAGACCACGGCCTCGGTCATGTTCATGCCGTTCTTGGTGCCGCCGAAGCAGAGCACGTCGACGCCGGCGCGCCAGGTGAAATCGGCGGGGGCGCAGCCGCGGCCGGCCAGGGCGGCGGCGGCGTTGGCGAAACGCGCGCCGTCCATGTGCACCGCGAGGCCGTGGCGCTTGGCGAGACCGGTGAGGGCCTTGAGCTCGTCGACGGTGTAGACCGTGCCCCATTCGGTGGACTGGGTGAGCGAGAGCACGCGCGGCTTCGGATAGTGGATGTCGGTGCGCTTGCAGATCACCCGCTCGACCTGCGCGGGGTCGAGTTTGCCGTTGGGGCCGGTGGCGACGAGGATCTTGGTGCCGTTGGAGAAAAACTCGGGCGCGCCGCATTCGTCGGTCTCGACGTGCGCATAGTCGTGGCAGACGACGCTGTGATAGCTCTGGCACAGCGAGGCGAGGGCCAGGGAGTTGGCGGCGGTGCCGTTGAAGACAAAAAAGACCTCGCAGTCGGTCTCGAACACCGTGCGGAGCAGGTCGCAGGCCCGCCCGGTCCATTCGTCGTTGCCGTAGGAGGGCAGCCGGCCGCGGTTGGCTTCGGCCAGGGCGGCCCAGGCCTCGGGACAGATGCCGGCGGTGTTGTCGCTGGCAAAAACCTGGTGGGCGGCGGGCGGGCGGTTGCGGTCCGCCGCCGGGGAGGCGGAAGGAGAGGTCATGCGGCGATGGAAGCAAAATCCCGGCCCAAGGCTAAGCTTTTTCCAGAGGCGGCGGCCGGACCACCGAGGTCTTGCAGTGGGTCGGCGCAGCCGTTTCGCTGGCGGCATGTCGGAACCGGCCGCCAATCTCTACCTCGTGGGCTTCATGGGCACGGGCAAGACGACCGTCGGTCGCGGCGTGGCGCTGCGGCTCGGTTTCCAAACGGTGGACAGCGACTATGAAATCGAGCGGAGGCAGGGCCGGACCGTGGCGCAGATCTTTGCGGCAGAGGGGGAGGCGGCTTTCCGCGCCCTGGAGGGGAAGTTTATCGAAAGCGGTCATCCGGCCCGGCGGACCGTCGTGGCCTGCGGCGGCGGGCTGGTCGTGCAGCCGGGCATGCTTGATCTGCTGCGCACGAAGGGCGTGGTCATCTGCCTGCATGCGACCCTCGACACGATTCTCCAGCGCACGGCGCCGACGCGGACCCGGCCGCTGCTCAATGTCGAGAATCCCGAAGTCCGCATCCGCCAGCTTTACGCCGAGCGCGAAGAAATCTACAAGCGCGCCGGCACGGTGATCCTCACGGATTTCCGTCCGTTGCATGACATCGTCGCGCACGTGTTGCGCGCCTACCGGCGCGAGGCCCGTGA
>JBAZMN010000175.1:0-5035 GCA_041649735.1 Opitutaceae bacterium
CTGCTGGCCGCACCGTTGGCCGCCGGCGAACCCTACCAGATCGCCGTCATTCCCAAAGGGACAACGCACGAATTTTGGAAATCCATCCACGCCGGGGCGGTGAAGGCCGGGCGCGAGCTCAATGCCGCCGCCGGCCGCGAAGTGGTGCACATCATCTGGCAGGGGCCGCTCCGGGAGGACGACCGCGAGCAGCAGGTCCAGGTGGTGGAAAACTTCATCGGACGCCAGGTCGACGGCCTGGTGCTGGCGCCGCTCGACCGCAAGGCGCTGGTCGAGCCGGTGGAGACCGCGGTGCGCAGCCACATCCGGGTTGTCACGATCGACTCGGCGCTCGATTCGCCGGCGCCGTCCAGCTTCATCGCGACCGACAACCAGGAGGGCGGCCGTCTCGCCGCGCGCCATCTCGGCCGGCTCCTCGGGGGCAAGGGCAACGTGATTCTGCTCCGCTTCGCCGTGGGCTCGGCCAGCACCGAGGCGCGCGAGGCCGGTTTCCTCGAGGTCATGCAGCGGGACTTTCCGGACATCAAGCTGATCTCGGCGGACCAGTACGCCGGCGGCACCCGCGACACGGCCCGGCGGGTCGCGGATAATCTGCTCAACCGCTACGGCCGGACCGTCGACGGCATCTTTGCGGTCAACGAATCCTCCGCCGCCGGCATGCTGCTGGCCTTGCGCGACGCCGGACTCGCGGGCGGACGGGTGAAACTGGTCGGTTTTGACACCGGCGAGGTGCTGCTGGACGGTCTGCGCAAGGGCGACCTGCAGGGCATCGTGGTCCAGAATCCCTTCAAGATGGGCTACCTCGGCGTGAAAACGATCATGATGGCGCTGCGCGGTGAAGCGGTGCCTATCCAGATCGATACCGGCGTGGACTTCGTCACGAAGGAAAACATGACCGATCCGGCCATCGCCGAGCTGCTGGCGCCGCCGCTGGACCAGTATCTGAAGTAAGCGCGGCGGAACCAACCCACGGAAGGGGAATTTTTCACCACGGATTCCACGAATTGACACGGATCCAGGCATCTTCTCATCCGTGGCCATCCGTGAAATCCGTGGTTTTTAACCCAAACTCAAAATCATGTCCCCGCCGCGACTGCAGCTCACCGGCATCGGGAAATCGTTCGGGGCGACGCGGGCGCTCCGGGGCGTCTCCCTCGAGGTTGCGCCCGGCGAGGTGCACGCGCTCATCGGCGAGAACGGCGCCGGCAAAAGCACGCTGATGAAGATCCTCAGCGGGGCGCACCGTCCCGACGCCGGGACCATGGCGCTCGACGGTGCGCCGTATGCGCCCCTCGATCCGCTCGACGCCCGCGCCTGCGGCGTGGCCATGATCTACCAGGAGCTCACCCTCGCGCCCCACCTCAGCGTGCTGGACAACATCCTGCTGGGCGCGGAGCCGTCGCGGTTGGGCTGGCTCCGGCGGCGCGAATCGCGGGAACGAGCCCGCGCCGCCCTCGCGCAGCTCGGCCACGAATATCTCGATCTCGATCGACCGGCGGGAACGTTCGCCATCGCCGAGCAGCAGATCATCGAAATCGCCCGGGCGCTGCCCGGCCGGCCCCGGGTGCTGATCATGGACGAGCCGACGAGCAGCCTGGGTCAGGCCGACACCGAGCGGTTGTTCGCGGTCATCACCCGGCTGCGCGCGCAGGGCGTGGCCGTGATCTACATCAGCCATTTTCTGGAGGAGGTGAAGCGGATCGCCGACCGCTATACTGTGCTCAAGGACGGCGAGACGGCCGGCCGGGGCGACCTCGCCGATACGACCCTGGGGGAGATCGTACGGCTGATGGTCGGCCGCGAAGTCAAGGACCTCTATCCGCGCGGCGCGCGGCGCGCTGGAGCCGTCGTGGTCGAGGTGAAGGACCTGCACAATTCCCACGGGCTGGGCCAAGGAACGCTCCGCTTGCGGTCGGGGGAGATCCTCGGCGTGGCCGGCCTGATCGGAGCGGGGCGCACCGAATTGCTGCGCGCGATTTTCGGGCTCGATCGCGTAGAGGGTGGGGCGGTGCTCCTGGCCGGGGCTGAGGCCACCCGCACCACGCCGCGCCGGCGCTGGGACGCCGGCTTGGGGTTCCTGAGCGAAAACCGGAAAGAGGAAGGTCTGCTGCTCGGCCTGACGCTGGCCGACAACCTGACCCTGACTAAGCTCGACCGCTTCGGCTGGGGCGGCTGGGTGAGCCGGGCCCGGCAGGCGCAGGCCACGGCGGTGCGCTTGGCGCAGTTGCAGATCAAGGCGCGCGGGCCGGATCAGGCGGCGGGCGAGCTCTCCGGCGGCAACCAGCAAAAGCTCGCTCTGGCGCGGCTGCTGGAACACCCCGCCCGCATCTTCCTGCTCGACGAGCCGACCCGCGGCATCGATGTCGGCAGCAAGGCGCAGATCTACGCCCTCATGGGCGGGCTGGCCGACCAGGGCAAGGCGGTGATCTTCGTCAGCTCCTACCTGCCCGAGCTGCTCGGGCTGTGCGACACCATCGCGGTGATGTGCCGCGGCCGGGTCGTGGCCTGCCGGCCCCGGAGCGAATGGGACGAACCCGCCATCATGGCGGCCGCGACGGGAGGTGTGCCTGCAGACGTCGTGAATCCCGCGTCACCCGACCCTCCGTAAAAATTCCCAGTGCATTTGATCAAACCCAGGCCAACGCATGCCCGCTGTCTCATCCTCTATTCCGAGCTGGCGACTCCGTGGCTGCGGCTTCCAGCCGCAGTTTTCACCGGCTGGAAGCCGGTGCCACTTTTTATCCAATCCGAAGCAGGCTTCGGGGCATCGGACCCATAACGCATGAATGACACGTTGAAGAAAATCCTGGCGAAGCTTGGCCCCTTTCTCGGTTTGGTGGTGGTGATCGGCCTCTTCTCCCTGAACGGGGAGGTGCGCGTCTATTTCCTGACCTACCACAACTTCAAGATCATCTTCACGCAGACGGTGATCGTGGCGGTGGGCGCGTTGGGCATGACGCTGATCATCGTCAGCGGCGGCATCGATCTCAGCGTAGGCTCGGCGGTCGCCCTCACCAGCGTCGTGGGCGCACGCCTCATCCAGCACGGATGGAGCGATCCGGCGGTGGTGCTGGCGGTGATCGGCGCGGGCGGGCTCGTCGGTCTGCTCAACGGCGCCGCCATCGCCGGCCTGCGCATGACCCCCTTTATCATCACCCTCGGCACGCTGGGGGTGGCGCGGGGCGCGGCCAAGTGGCTGGGGGACAACCAAACGGTCAACTACGACCACTCCGCCATCAACGGCTGGATGGTCACGGCCGATCCGTTCGGCTGGCAGCTGCCGGCCGGCGTCTGGATCGCGCTGGGACTGGCGGTACTCACGGCGCTGGTGCTGCGCCAAACCGTGTTCGGGCGGTATGTATTCGCCATCGGTTCCAACGAGGCGGCGGCCCGGCTGTGCGGCGTGCCGGTGCGGCGGCTCAAGGTCGTCATCTACCTTCTCGCCGGCTGTTTCTTCGGGCTGGCGGGACTCTTCCAGCTTTCGCGCCTCCGGCAGGGCGACCCGACCGTGGCCCTCGGCCTCGAACTCGACATCATCGCCGCCGTAATCATCGGCGGGGCCAGTCTCAACGGCGGCGTGGGCAGCGTGCTTGGGTCGATGATCGGCGCGCTGATCATGGCCGTGCTGCGCAACGGCTCGCAGCAGATGGGCTGGCCGACCTACTTCCAGGAGATCATGATCGGCCTCGTCATCATCGTGGCCGTGTTTGTCGACCGCCTGCGGCAGGGAAAACAGGCCTGAGGCCGGCCCTCACCACCGGAGACTGATGAGCGGCACATCGAGCGACGGAGGATCCCGGCGATCAAGCGTCCAACGCGGTGCGGAAACCAAAGCCAGGCGCACCCGATGGTTGAGGTCGAACTGCAGGAGATTCTTCCTCGGCGCCGGCTTCGGGTGGGCCAGAGCCTCCTGCAGGGATTTGACGCCCAGTTGGGTCAAATGACCGGAGTCGGAGTTCGGATTTCTGAGCGCCTCCGGAGACACGGTTGATTGCATCACCGTCACCGGCCAGCGATGATTGGGATGATCGCCCGCCGTTCCCGCCCCGGCCACCAGCGGCAGCAGCAGGCTGAGGATGCCGACTGCACTTTTCATGTCCGGTTAGACGGCAAGTCAGGCCGGTGGTTTCACAGAATCTTGGAATGCCTCCTCGTCCTTTGCCCGTCTCTACCGCTTTATGCTCAGTGGAGCGCGGAGATCAGGAGCGGACCCAGCCGGACTGCCTGGGTCAGGCCAGCGGCTTAACCAGGATCTTGGAATTCCGGCCGCTTTCCTCGTAACCCTTGAGGCGCGACTCGGGCAGAATTTCCTTCTCGGCCTCGGTGAACCCGCAGGACGAGATGAAGAAGGAGTAGCTTTGCGTCGACAGGGCCAGGGCCTTGGTGGCGCCGCGCTCCTTGGCGACCATGCAAGCGTAGTTGACCATCTTCCGGCCGATGCCGCGGTTCTGGTAAAAAGGCAGCACGTAGAGCGACCCGATCTCGGCGAGCTCGGGCTTGTCCGGATAGGTGGTGAGGGACACGCAGGCGATGAGGTTCTCGTCGATCTCGAACACGAAGAACTGCTCGATGTTCTTTTCGATCGCCTGCTGGGTGCGGTAGATCAGCTCCTCGCGCTTCACGGCGTTGCGCGTGAGGTTGTAGATGTGGCGCACGTCGCGGCGCGTCGCCTTGCGGATCTGCTGGTAGTCGTTGCCGTAGATGAGCGTGCCGACGCCTTCGTTGGAGAAGATCTCGTTGAGCAGTCCGTCGAAGACCCGGCCGTCGAGCAGGTGCACGCGCGACGTGCCGGTCTCGATCGCCTTGACCGCGTGCACGGCCTTGCTGTGCGACTCCGCGGCGATGGTCTCGGGATGGTCCTTGATCAGGTCGCGCAGCGTCTCGACGGAGATTTCGCGGCGCAGTTCGGTGTTGATGATCAGGCCGCTCAGCGGTGCCAAATAGATGATCTTGCTCGCGTGCAGCACCTCGGCGAGCTCGGCGGCGAGCAGGTCGGAGTTGATGCGCAGCGAGTGCCCGTCGGGCGCAAAGCCGA
>JBAZMN010000176.1:0-5028 GCA_041649735.1 Opitutaceae bacterium
AAGCTAGCGATCGCCCAGCTTAAGCTGCAATATCCAGAGCGGCCAGACAGCGATCGGTACGAAGCCAATGCAACGACCGTGCACGAGTGGGTCGCTGGCAGTCTGAAACGTCCGCTCCTGTTTCTTTGGATCTCGGCCGGGTTGGTGCTCGCGATTGTGGGCTTTAACTTAGGAGGGCTTTTGCTGGCACGCGGCTTATCCCGCCGTAAAGAGCTTGCCCTGCGTTGTGCCCTGGGAGCTGCCCGCGGGCGTGTCGTGCGGCAATTGCTCATGGAATGTCTGACGCTCGTCGCCACAGGCTCAGTACTGGGCGGACTGCTCGCGTGGGGATTCATCCACTTCCTTTCGGTCAACTCGTCCGCAGAAATCCCGCTGTTGCAGACCCTCCGGTTAGATGAGGCAACGCTGGGTTTCACAGTGCTCCTTTGTGTAGTTACGGCTGTTTTGTGTGGCGCGGCCCCCGCATGGAAACTCACCCGGGGAATGGACCTTCAAAACTCGTTAAATGAGGCCGGCCGTAATTCAACCGGAGGTGGCCAGCGATCACTTACCCGGAATACGCTCGTCATCCTGCAGGTGGCATTGGCGTGTGTCTTGGCGGTATCCGCCGGCCTGATGGTGCGCAGTTTATTGAATCTACTTAAGACCGATCTTGGCTTTCAACCGCGCGACCTGATTGCCGTGCGCATTGATCCCGTTATTCAGGGTTCCCAAGCAAATTACTTGGAGTCCGTGCTGGACCGGGTACGTGTGGTTCCTGGCGTTGAGCACGCGGCGATGACCGACTGTGTGCCGGTCGAGCGGGACCGTTGCTGGGGCATTGGAACGATCAATCCTGACAAGCCGAAGGAGCAACGCGGGAGTTGGGGCCATGTGCGGGTGATTAGTCCGGGATTCTTCGCTACCATGGACACCACCTTGTTCGCCGGTCGTGACTTCACGCTGATGGACGGAACGGATAAGCCTCGCGTGCTCATCATCAACCGGACTTTGGCGAAATGGTTGTGGCCAACAGGAGAGAGTCCCATCGGTCACCAGGTTTGGCTCTCATTTCAAGACAAGCCATTCACGGTGATCGGGGTGGTCGGGGATGTTCGCCATAGCGGTCCAGAGTTTCCTTCTGGGGGTGAAATGTATCTGTCGACGCAGCAGGAAATATCGTATTCATGGGATATGCTGGTGCGGACCAAGCTGCCCGTGGCCACGCTCACCGCCGATCTGCGCAACGCACTGCATGACGTCGATGCGACGCTGCCTCTCACGAAGGTGCGGAAGGTGCAGACTTTGGTTGATCGTACCCTTTCCTCGCGGCGCCTGCTCGGATCCTTGATCGGAGGATTTGCCGCCATCGCGATTGTCCTGGCGGCACTCGGACTTTACGGGGTCATCGCCTACATGGTTTCGCAGCAGAAAAAGGAGATCGGTATCCGGCTCGCGTTGGGGGCCAGCCCCGCGACGATCCAATGGAGAATCGTCCAACAAACCATGAGACTGGCGTCCTGTGGGTTGATTTTGGGCGTAGGTGGCACCATTGCGGCGGGCCGTTTGCTGCAATCCCTGCTCTACGGCGTTTCTGCCAATGATGGAATTACTTACGTTGTGGCGCTAGGAACTGTGCTAGCTTGTACAGTTGTTGCCGGATACATCCCGGCGCGCCGCGCATCCCGCATCGATCTGATCATAGCTTTGCGGGCAGAATGATGATTAACCTATTCACGAACCTCACTGAGGATTGTCGAAACTGGACCAATGTCTTCCCAGGCTCAATCGTTGCTGCTGATTCACCTGGCTCTGTTTACAGTGGCTTCCCTGGCGATTTGCCGAGCCGATTCCAAATCGGTCGAAAACGTGCCTGTTCTCCAAGAGATCGAAAACGCGCCAGCTGTTCGCCATTCGGACTGGCACAAGGCACTTCATGCCGAGTTCAAATACATTCCGAGTACTCTGGCCGATCCGGCGGTTGCGCCCGAGGCCACTCCCGTGAAGCCGGCAGACCCCGATGTTGTGGTTCTGCCGAAGTTCTTCGTTTGGGGCACCGCACACAATTATCGGGAATTGGAGAAGGCCATGCTATATCCGAGCACGGGTGGGGCGGATGAGGCAATGAGGAAGCTAGGTATCGGTAAGCACGAGATTAAGTTCCGCCATTTCTCAATTGGCTATGGCACGATATTTTTTGTTCCTGTGATACTGGGGATTAGCTGGTAAGCATCTGCATCAAATTTCCATATCGGGAAACAACGCGATAGATGCTTTTGTTCACTATTACGTCCTGTCTATGTGGTCCCCGGTCGGGAGCTTACGGTCGCCGCTTACCGCCAGAATCCAGTTTCCTCCCGCCGCAACCGGCCGTACACTCCGGCCATGATTATTGGACTCCCCCGGGAAATCAAACCGCAGGAATACCGCGTGGCCCTCGTGCCCTCCGCGGCCTACCAGCTCATCCAGCGCGGCCATGCGGTCGTCGTGGAAAAAAACGCCGGCGCCGGCTCGGGCTATCCCGACGCCGACTACGAACACGCCGGCGCCACGCTCGTCGACTCGCATGCGGCCGTGTTTGAAAAATCCGACCTGATCGTGAAGGTCAAGGAACCGCTGCCGGAGGAATATCCCCTGCTCCGGCCGGGCCAGATGCTCTTCACCTATCTCCATCTGGCCGCCAACCGCGCCCTGACCGACGCGCTCCTCAAATCCGGCATCACCGGCATCGCCTACGAAACCATCGAGGTGAACCGCCGGCTGCCGCTGCTCGAGCCGATGAGCGAGATCGCCGGCCGCATGTCCATCCTCGTCGGCGGCTATTTTCTCGCCAAGCACCACGGCGGCAGCGGCACGCTGCTGGGCGGCGTGCCGGGCGTGCTGCCCGGCAAGGTGGTCGTGCTTGGCGGCGGTGTCTCCGGCATCAACGCCGCCCGCATGGCCATCGGTCTGGGCGCCGACGTCACCATCCTTGAGGTCGACCTCGAGCGGATGCGTTTCCTCGACATCACCCTGCACACGTCCCACACCCTGTATTCCAGTGAGGCCCACTTGATGGAGCTGCTTCCGTCCGTGGACCTGCTCATCGGCGCCGTGCTCGTGCCGGGCGCCAAGGCCCCGCGGCTGATCCGCCGGGAGATGCTCCGCCGCATGCGGCCCGGGAGCGTGCTGGTGGACATCGCCATCGACCAGGGCGGCTGCGCCGAAACCTCGCATCCGACGACGCACGACCGGCCGGTCTTCGTCGAGGAAGGCGTCACCCATTACTGCGTGGCCAACATGCCCGGGGCCTACGCCCGCACCGCGACCCAGGCGCTCACCAACGTCACCCACCGCTACATCGAGTTGCTGGCCGATCACGGCCTGGCCGAAGCCTGCCGGCTCCAGCCGGCGCTGACCGGCGGCATCAACGTCCAGGAAGGCCGGATCACCTGCCCGGCCGTGGCGGACGCGCACGGACTCAAGTTCGTTCCGCCACAACTCGGCTGACGGCGAAAAATATTTGTCGCCACTAAAGAACCCAAAGAAATCAGAGATTTGAGCTTTGGGCTCTGTGAGTTCTCTTGTGGCCAAAACAATTCAGCGGATTACCCTGCGAGGCAGCCGAACGCCCGGACTTTGATTACCAGACCAGCGATCACGGCGAAGATCTCAACCCGCCTTGGGCGGCGGATGGCAGAGGGTCTCGTAGGCGATCACGAGGCTGCCGATGGTGATGGGCAGCGTGAAAAACACGCCGAAAAGGAACAGCAGCAGGCCGAGCACCCCGAGGATGGCCGCCAGGATCATCAGCCCGAACATCCGCCACCATTGCGCGGTGATGACGCGCCGGCTGACCTCCATGGCCGTCCAGAATTCGAGTTTCTGGTCGATGACCAACAGCATGGTGAACGACCATGCCACCGCCAGGTAGATGCCCGGGAGGATCAGCAGCAGAAATCCCACCAGGGTGAGCAGCGAACTGACGAGCCCGGCGAGCATCAACGGCACAAAGGCCAGGGTGAATCCGGCAAACGCGTCGCCAAACTCCACGGCTTGCCCGCGCAGCCGCCGGAGATAATAAAAGTAAAGACCGCCGATGAACACGCCGGAGAGCAGCAGGCTGGCGAGGATGCCCAACAGCGGGATCGCATTGGCCACGGCCTGCACCACGAGCACGACGAAAGTTACGCCGACCAGCGGCCAGAAATTGCCTTTGAGCAGGCTCCAGCTCCGGCCGATGGTATCGCCGATGCCGAGTTTCGGCGCGCGGGCGATCAGGTCCGCGGCGTAGGTTTTGGGGTCCACCGGTCCGGTCGGAACCGGATTGACCGCGGGAGGAGGTGGCGTGCCGGCGGAATCACCGGCAAACTCCGGATGTTCGGCGAGCGGCTTCCATTCCGCGGAGCCCTCGCGTTTGGCCTTGGTCTGGCCGTTGGCCCGTCCCGCCGCCATCCACGTCTTCACCTGCTCGACCGAGACGGGGCCGTATTCTTTGCCATCGGCGCCGATGATCGTGAACATGTGGCCAGACAACCGGTTCCGGCGCCCGAGTCAACCGGGACTTGGCCCGGAAAGGCGGATCCTTGGCCACAAGAACTCAAGGAGCACAAAGCCACGGCCCTCTTGTTTTGAGTTCCTTGTGCTCTCTGGTGGCCAACCACACCTCTGCCGGTCGGCGGAGCCGTCCGGCCTCCTCAGCTCCGGTTCGGCCCGACCGCGCCCGGCTTCAGGTGGTGCTTCCGGTGCTTTTTGTGATGCCGTTTCGTGTGTTTCTTCGACGCGGCCGTTTGCACCTGCGCTGGCTGATCCGGATCGGGCGGGACGGAAAAAGTATCCGCGGGATAGGCGACAAATCCGACGAGGGCGAACAAAAGTGTACTCAGGACGGTTTTGCGTTTCATGGTGCGATGGAAACGCGCCAGTAAACGGCCCGCGGCGATGGCGACAAGTGTTTCCTGATCGACGCTGGCTTCATCGCGGCGGTGGCGCGGCCCGGAGAGCGCCCGCCCCGCCAAGCTTTCGACGTGACTCGCCCGCCGGCGCAGCCTTTCCTAGCGGCCAGCCCTT
>JBAZMN010000177.1:0-5020 GCA_041649735.1 Opitutaceae bacterium
GATATCATGGACTGCCTGGCGCCGCTCGGTCCCGTCTACCAGGCCGGAACGCTCAGCGGCAATCCGCTCGCCATGGCCGCCGGCATCGCCGCGCTCAGACTGCTGGAGGAGATCAACCCCTATCCGCGGCTCGACGCCCTCGGCCGGCAGGTGCGCGACGCCTTGCTGGCCGCCGCCCGGCGGAAGGGCCTGCCCCTGCAGGTGCCGCAGGTCGGCTCCATGTTTGCCGCATTTTTCACCGTCACCCCGGTGCGCGACTACGCCAGTGCCCTCACCAGCGACGCCAAGCTCTTTGCGAAGTTCTTCCATGCCTGCCTGGACCGCGGCGTCTACCTGCCGCCCAGCGCCTATGAGACCGCCTTCCTCAGCACGGCGCACGAAGGCACCGCCATCACCCGCGCCTGCGAAGTCATGACCGAGGCGATCAACGCCCTCTGAACACCATCCGTCCCCTGCGCCAAGGGAACCAATCTCCCAAAATCCACTCGGATTACCCATCGGTGCATTTCCGTCCTTCCATCACCAGGGTTTTGATCGGACTGCTTCTCCACGCCGCACTCCCGGGATCGCCAGCCGACGGCGCCCAGCCCACCGGGGCGCCGATCCTGCCACTCAGCGAGATTCGCCCCGGCATGAAGGGCGAGGTGTGGACCGTTTTCCGCGGCACGCAGCCGGAACCGTTCACCGTCGAAGTTTCCGGCGTCATTCTCAACGCGCTCGGTCCGGGCAAGAGCATCATTCTCTGCGAACTCACCGATCCTCGCGTGCAGAACATGGGCGCGGTGGCCGGCATGAGCGGAAGTCCGCTTTATATCGACGGCCGGCTGGCGGGGGCCCTTTCCTATCAATTGCAGCGCTTTGAAACGGTGCACTATGCCGGCTTCACGCCGATCGCGGATCTGCTTGAAGTCGCGCGTCTGCCGTCGCCGGAGCCGGGTTCGGGGATGGTGCCGCCGGCCGGGGCGGCCGCCGGGGCCCAGTCCGCGCGCGTCAATCGTCCCGCCGCGATCGCCGGCCTCGATTCGCCCCTCCGATCGCTCACACCCGTTTTCACCTTCAGCGGCGTCGATCCGGAGGTGACCGCGCTCTTCGAACCGCAATTCCGGGCGCTGGGCCTCAGTGTCGCCTCCGTCGGCGGTTCGTATGGCAGCCAAGATTCCGGCTGGAGCGTCCGGAGTTCAGCGTTGGACAGCATGTCGCCCGCCCCAAACCCAAAACCCGGACTGCTGAACCCACCCCCGGCACCCGTGCTCCAGCCGGGTGACGCCGTCTCGGTCGCGCTTGCGACCGGCGACATCACCATTGCCGGCACCGGCACCGTCTCCCGGGTCGACGGTGCGCATCTGCTCGCCTTCGGCCATCCACTCATGCGCCTCGGCGCCGTGGAATTGCCGATGGCTGCCACCGATATTGTCGCCATTCTGCCGAGCCAGATGAACTCGGTCAAAGTGGCCAACGTCGGACCGGTCATCGGCACGATCAGCCAGGACCGGCTGTCCGCGGTTTATGGTGAACTCGGCCGCATTCCCGAAATGATTCCGGTGGAAGTCACCCTGCCCGGTCCGGAGGGCGGGCGCACGCTGCATTTCCAGGTGGCACGCCAGCCGCAGCTTGCCCCGATGCTCGCCGCCGTGGGCGTCGCCCAGGCCATCCTGGGATCGAATGAGGCCGGCCTGGCCGAGGGGTTTCGCATCCGCCGGGAGGTGACCTTCCCCGGCGGACAGGCGGTGTCCACGGACGACCTCTATGCGGGGCCCCAAGGTTTTGCCGCCGGCCTGGGCGACTTCGTGAGCGATCTGGGCCAGTGGCTGCAGAATCCCTTCGCGCAGGTTTTCCCCGGCAAGGTCGCCTTCACCGTCGAACCGCTGGCTCACAACCCGCAGTCCGTGCTCGACGTGGTGCAGCTCTCGCGCACGACCGCCGCGCCCGGTGACACGGTGCAGCTGACCCTCAGCTGGCGCGACTATCAGGGCGCCCGCTCCAGCGAAACCGTGGACATCCCCGTCGCCCGTTCCTGGGCGGGCAAGAACCTCGAAGTGGTGGTCGCCAACGGGCCGGAGCTTGACGACCTCACGGGACATCCGCGTTTTGTGCCGACGGCACAGATCCGCAGTTTTGAGGAATATCTGTCCGCCCTGGATGCCGGCCGGCATCCGGACGGCCTTTATGTCGCCGTGGTGGAAAAGGCCGGCATCTTCCTCGACCAGACCCGGATGACGCTCGATTATCCCGGCTCGATTGAGCGGATCGCGCGCGGCGCCGATGAACGGCGCTTTCAACGCAGCGAGGCGGCGGTCCCGCTGTGGGAGCGGCACCTGCTTCTCGACCGCCTGATTCCGGCCAACCTCCGGCGCTCCCTGCGGGTGACGGAGTAGGAATTTAACGTCCAGTCGCCCTTCCGATTTATGCGCACCCATCTCCCTTTCCCCGCGTCAGTGTCCATCCCGGTGCATCCGTGGCTGCCAAGGGCCCGACGGCGTTTTCGCCGCGGCTTGGGGACGCTGGGCTTGGCGATGGCCGTCGTCGCGCTTCACGCCGACCCGCTCACCAAAAAACTCGAGGTCGACTTTGGCCGCGATGTCGCCAGCCGCAATCTCAGGGGTCTCGCCACCCGCTCCGACGGGCGCATCGTGCCCGGCCCGGTGCTGACCGAGTTGCCCGGGCCCGCGATCGGCGAACTGCTCTGGGCGCTCGAGCCGGCGGCCGACGGCCACTGGCTGGTGGGCACCGGCCCGGAGGGGCGGATCGTCGACGTTGCGCTCACCGGCACGACCTACACCGTGCGCGAATGCGCCCGCCTGCAGGAGCCGCAGGTCTTCGCCCTCAAGGCCCTGTCCGACGGTTCGGTGTTGGCCGGCACCTCGCCCACCGGCGCGCTGTACTTGCTGAAAGGCGGCAAGCCGGCCGCCCGCGTGATCCTGCCGGTCGACTCCATCTTCGACATCCTTCCGCTGCCAACCGCCACGACGCCCGCAACCCAAAATCAGCCGCCGGCCCGGTTCGCCCTGGTGGCGACCGGCAATCCCGGACGCATCTACCGCCTCGATCTCTCCCGATTCGCCCAGGCGGGCGTCAACTCCAGTGCGACCGCCGACCCGAAGATTTTGGCGGAGAAAGGCATCACCCTCTTCGGCGAGATTCGCGACCGCAACGTCCGGCGGCTGGCGTTGCTCGCCGACGGGCGGATCGCCGCCGGATCCGCGCCGCGCGGCAACGTTTATGTTTTTCCCCCGCAGGGCGGCGCCCCCGTCATTTTGCAGGAAAATCGCGAAGCCGAGGTCACCGACCTGCTGCCCCAGGCGAACGGCGACTTGTATGCGTCCATCGTCTATGCGCCGGCGCCGGCGGAAAGCCGCATCAACCGGCCCGTTCCAGCCCCCCCGCCCCCCCCGGCCCCCACCCCCGTACCCCCGCCGGAAACGCCCACCCCGGCCGCCAACGACACGCCGGCCCCGCCCCCGCCGGCACCCGCCCCGGCCCCGGAGCCGCCCAAACCGGAGCGCTTCACCGGCCGCAGTGCCGTGGTCTACTTTCCGGCGGGCGGTTTTCCGGAAACCCTGTTCACGCGCACCGGCCTCGCGTTCTACCGCCTCGCCCGCCGGGATGACCTGCTCCTGGTCGCGGCCGGCGAACAGGGTGAAATGCTCGCCTGGGATCTCCGCCACCGGCTGGCGCTCACCTTCGCCGGCAGCGTCGCCGCGCAACTCAACGGGCTCGCGGCCGTGCCCGGCTCCGCCGGACGATTCCTGTTGCTCAAAAACAATGCCCCGGGACTCGCCTTGCTTGATTTTGCCGGCGCCGGACCGCGCCAGCTGGAAACGAACCGTCTCGATCTCGGCCTGCCGGCCGAACTGGGCGATCTGCGCTTCGCCAAATTGCGCCGGATCGCGCCCGAGGCCATCCGGGTCGAGGCGAAATCCAGTCTCGGCGCGGATGAGACCGAGGGCTGGACCGGCTGGACCCGGCTGGACATCCGGGACGAGGCCTATGCTGCCACCGGTCTGCGCGGGCGTTATGTGAAACTCAAAATCACGATGCCGGAGACCGCGCCGGAGTTCGAGATCGACACCGCCACATTTTTCAATCTGCCGCAAAACCGCCGCCCGGTGCTCACCGATTTCCGCGTGCTGCCTCCCAATCTGGCCCTTAATCCCGCCCCGGAACCCCTGGCGCCGCCCTTGGCAACGATGGCCCAGATGCTTAATCCCAATCAACCGGCGCCGGGACAGGAGCATGCCGGGGACGTCAGGCACAAAATGGGCTTTCTCGCCAGTCAGCTGGTGCCGCATCCCGGCGGCCAGATCGTTTACTGGAATGTCTCCGACCCCGACGGCGACACCCTCGCCTATACCTTTTCCATCAAACGTCCGGAAGCGGGGGAATGGACCGATCTCGCCGTCAACATCCGCGACCAGCACGTGCAATTCGACACCGCCGGGCTGCCGGACGGGTTGTATCTCACCCGTCTCGTCGCCGCCGAGCAGGCGCCCCGGCCGGCGGCGCAGCGCCTGCAGGCCGAGTTCGAGACCGACGACCTGCTCGTCGACCACACCCCGCCGGAGATATTCGAAGCGACGGCGCGACGCGACGGCGCCAGCCTCATCGTGACGGTGCACGGCCGCGACGCGCTTTCACTGCTCGCCGGCGTGGAATTCGATTTCAACAACGGCGACCACGAGCTCGTCGAACACCCTGTCGATGGCATCCTCGATGGACGCGAGGAGACGTTCGAGTTGCAGGCCCCGGTGCAAACCGTCGCCGGCGCCACGTCCGTGGAGATTCATCTCGCCGACCAGTCCGGCAACACCGTGTCGCGCCGCCTGCCGCTGCCATGAGCTGGATTTAAGGTAGGGCGGACTATCCCCTAATCCGCCGCTTCAGATTCGGCGCGTTAGGGATAACGCGCCCTGCTATGGGGATATTGAAGTCAAGCCTTCTTCAAGGCGGTTTGTGTTGGGGGAGTAACATAGCGTGGATTGAAGCGGCTCCTTCGCGAGCGGCGTCGGTACTGCGACCGGAC
>JBAZMN010000178.1:0-5020 GCA_041649735.1 Opitutaceae bacterium
GGTCAAGTCTGACTGGCCAAATCCGCAAATCTACTCAACCTTCCGTCCCATGGATTACCGCAAGCCGGGCCGTCACCGCCGTCTGCGCCGCCATCGGGCCGGCGCCTGGCCGGGCGATCGTTCCGACCGCGCCGGCCTGGAAGGGCACCAGCCCGGTGATCATCGGAGCCAACGCCTGCGATTGGACCGCTCCGACTGCGCAGACTGAAAATACCACCATGAGCACACCGGATACGAACAGCTACAACGCCGTCCTGGTCGGTCGCGAGGAACTCAACCCGCAGCTGCAGATCATGCGGGTCCAGCCCGCCGCGGCCCTCTTCGATTTCAAGCCAGGGCAGTTCGCCGTCCTGGGCCTGCTCGGGCGCGAGTCCCGGGTCCCCGAGGCGGATGACGAGGAACCGCCGGCTGCACCGGACAAGCTGATCCGCCGCGCCTACAGCATCGCCTCCTCCAGCGTCGAAAAACACTACGTTGAGTTCTACGTCACCCTGATCACGAGCGGCCAGCTCACGCCGCGGTTGTTCGCCCTGCCCTACGGCGGCCGGCTGTTTCTCGGCCCCAAGGCCTCGGGCATGTTCACCCTCGACCGCGTTGCCCCGGGCAAGGCGGTGATCCTGATCGCCACCGGCACCGGCCTCGCGCCCTACATGTCGATGCTCCGCACCATGCTCGTGCACGACGCTGAACGGGCCTTCGTCGTCCTGCACGGCGCGCGGTACAGCTGGGACCTCGGCTACCGCGGCGAGCTGGAGAGCCTGGCCCGCATCCGGGCCAACTTCACGTACATCCCCTCCATCACCCGTCCCGACGAGGATCCACACTTTCGCGGCCATTCCGGCCGGATCCAGACCCTGCTCGAAAAAGGCATCATTGAAACGCTCAGCGGCGTGCCACTCGATCCGACGCAGGCCGACATTTTCCTCTGCGGCAATCCGGAGATGATCCGGATCGTGAAGGAGCTGCTCGCACCCCGCGGCTTCAAGCCCGATCAGGGCAAGGAGCCCGGGACCATTCACGTGGAAGAATACTGGTAAACCCGTTCGCGCACCGGCGGGTCAACTTCTTCCCTCTGATCGCAACGGCTGCCGATGACCGGCGCTTCCCCCACCCCATGAATAAAACCTCATTCCTCATCCTCGCCGGGCTGCTGATCGCCGCCCGGCTTTCCGCCCTCGATTTCAAGCAGGGCGTCGACGTGGATTACTTCACCAAGCTCCGCCTCGATTTCGCGGCCCGGAAGGATTATGCACCGGACTGGACCGCCAGCGACGAACGGCAGGCGATCTACCAGGCGTTCCGGAATGGCGACATCGATGCCGCCATCAAACTGGGCGACGCCTGGCTCGAGAAGACCCCCGTGGATGCGGAGGTTTATATGATCGTCGGCCTGGGACACCGGCAAAAAGGCGAGTTCAAGGCCTACCTTCAATGTCTGGGCCGGTTCTACGGCCTCCTGCAGTCCATCACGGCCGGCGGCGACGGCCTTGCGCCCGAAACGGCGTTCAAGGTGATTGCCGTGCCGGAGGAATACTTTCTTTTCCGCGAACTGGGGGCCAAGGTGCTGAACCAGACCCTGATCGGACAGTGCGACAAGATGGAGCTGGAAGACCGCGACGGGAAGAAGTTCACCCTCTACTTCGATGTCAGCATCTCCCTGGACGCCACGGCCCGGCAGCTGGGGGGAAAGCCGGAAGCCAAGTGACGGGATGCGTCACTTCCGGCCAAAGATGCAGGACGCGATGACGATGAGGATGAGTATCGCCGTCACAAGGATCGCGCCGTCGAAGAACCACGCCGGGACGAACCGGGTTGATTGAGGTTTCTGCGGTTTCGGCGGCCGGGCCGCGGACCAGGCCAGGACCAGAAACAGCGCGGCGAACGCGACAAAAATCCACCGGCCGGAGTCCGGCACGGACCAGGTGATGACAGCCATGTAGAGGCTGGCCAGGGCCGCCGCGCCAAAAGCTCCGGCCAGAATCCAGCGCCGCTTCATTGGCTTTGGATCTGAAGCCCCGAAGCTTGCTGCAGCCGGGATGAAAAGTGGCACCGGCTTCCAGCCGGTGAAGACTGCGGCTGGAAGCCGCAGCCACTGGGTGACCGGCTCAAAATAGAGGATGCAGCAGCGAGCATGAGGTCGGCCTTGGTCTGGTCAAATGCCCGGCTTGCCCCGAGGACCTTTACGGGGCCCCCATTCCCAGCGCTGGCAGGATCCGCTCCACCGCGGCGGCCGGCCGGTCGTAATCGTCCGGCGTCAGCGGCAGGCTCCGCGGACCGGTTTGCTCGTGGAAGAAGTACAGTGTGTCACCCGCCGCGTGGGCGGCAAAGGCCAGCTGGCAGCCGCCGCCGAGGCGGCCCTGCAGCGCGCGCTCCAGACCGAGTTGCCGCGCGGTGGCGGCATCCAGCGCCGGGGCCAGCGCCGGCGCGTCTTCCCGCCGGCATTGCACGGCGATGGCCCCCTGCCCCACGGCCGGCACCATCTGCTTGAAATCCAGAAAATGAAACTCCACGCCGGGCCAGGCCGCGATCCCGAGCCGCTTCAGTCCCGCCGCGGCGAGCACAGTCGCGTCGGCCGCGCCCGCCGCGATCTTCTTCAGGCGCGTGTCCACGTTGCCGCGGATCTCGGTGAAGGCTGCGCCCGGGTACATCCGGGCGATCTGCAGCCGCCGTCGCGGGCTGCTCGTGGCGATGCTCAGCGGCGTCCGCACGCCGGCCCGCAGCACCAGCACGTCGCGCGGATCCTCGCGCGGCAGGTAGCCGGCGAGGACAAGGCCGGCGGTCAATTCATTGGGCAGGTCCTTCGCGCTGTGCACCGCCGCCTGCGCTTGGCCGCTCAACAACGCCTGCTCCAACTCCGCGGTAAAAAGACCCTTGCCACCCTGTTTCTCCAGCGACCATTCGAGCTTGCGGTCGCCGGTGGTGACGACCTTGAGCAGTTCGCAATCAACGCCGGGCCGGTGCGCCCGCAGCCGCGCCGCCACCAGCTGCGCCTGGGCGAGCGCCAGCGGACTCTTGCGGGTGGCGAGAACGATTTTATTCACCACGAAGACACAGAGGGCACAAAGAAATACCGGAGGAAGGCTCTATGTTCTCCGTGCCTCGGTGGTTCACGACGATCAATACGCGGCCTGGACGCCCTTGATATTCTTCTTCGTCATCCAGGGCATCATCGCGCGGAGGCGCTGGCCGGTCTTCTCGATCGGATGCTTTTCGCCCGCAGCGAGCAGCCGCCGGTAGTTCTTGAGGCCGGACTGGTACTCCCTGACCCACTCCCGCGTGAACTGGCCGGACTGGATTTCCTTCAGGATTTTTTTCATCTCAGCCTTGGTCCGCCGGTTGATGATGCGCGGGCCGCGGGTGATGTCGCCGTATTTGGCGGTCTCGGAGACGGAGAAGCGCATGCCGGCGATGCCGCTCTCGTACATCAGGTCGCAGATGAGCTTCAGTTCGTGGAGGCACTCGAAATAGGCCATCTCGGGCTGGTAGCCGGCCTCGACCAGCGTCTCGAAGCCCGCCTGCACCAGCGCGCTGGCGCCGCCGCAGAGCACCACCTGCTCGCCGAAAAGATCGGTCTCGGCCTCTTCCTTGAAGGAGGTCTGGAGCACGCCGGCGCGGGTCGAGCCGATGCCCTTGGTCCAGGCCAGCGCAAGCTGCTTGGCCCGCTTTGACCGGTCCTGGTACACCGCGATCAGGGCGGGCATGCCCTTGCCCTCGGTATAGAGGCGGCGCACCATGTGGCCGGGACCCTTCGGGGCGACCATGATGACGTCGATGTTCTTGGGCGGCTTGATCAGGCCGAAATGGATGCTGAGGCCGTGGGAGAACACCAGGCACTTGCCCGGCGCGAGGTTGGGCGCGATGTCCTGTTCATAGACGGCGGCCTGTTTCATGTCGGGCAGGCCGACCATGATGACGTCGGCGCGACGCACGGCCTCCGCGGTGTCAAAAACCTCGAAGCCGTGCTGGCGCGCGACGGCCCGGGATTTCGAGCCGGGATACAGGCCGATGATGACATAGCAGCCGCTATCCTTGAGGTTCAGGGCATGGGCATGGCCCTGCGATCCATAGCCGAGTACGGCCACGGTTTTGTTGGTGAGGACGCCGAGATCGGCGTCCCGGTCGGTGTAGACTTTGGCAGGCATGATGGAGGTGTGAGTGAGGGTGAGAGTGAAAGTGAAGGTGGTGCGACGCGCGTCAGGTGGTCAGGCGTTTGAGAGCAAGCTGGCCGGTGCGGGCCAGTTCGATGATGCCGAACGGCTCGACGAGTCCAAGGAAGGCGCCCACCTTTCCTTCGTCGCCGGTGATCTCGATGATCACGTCCTTGTGGCCGACGTTGACGATCTTGGCGCGGAAAATGTCGCAAATCTGCATGATCTCGGGCCGCGTCCGGCCGTCCGCCTTGATCTTCACCAGGACCAGTTCGCGGCTGACCGCCTGGCCCTCCTTGAAGTCGGTGACGTCGACGACATTGATCAGCTTGCGGAGCTGCTTGATGCAGAGATCGAGGGCGGAATCGTCGCCCTTAAGGACGACCGTGATCCGCGACAGCGACGCATCGTGGGTCGGGGCGACGTTCAGGGTGTCGATGTTGAAGCCGCGGCCGGAGAACATGCCGGAAACGCGCGCCAGCACGCCGAATTTGTTTTCCACGAGAACCGAGATCGTATGTCGGTGCATGAAGGGAGGGATTGGGTTTGCAGAAGAGGAGAGTGGCTTGCCAGCCGTAACTCGCAGCAGGAGTGATGGCCCTGCTCCGTTCCGCCAAGCCGAAACTTCACAGGACCGCCTTCGTTCTCCGCTGCGCTGCGAGCGAAGGCTGGTGGACGGCGAGGGACTCGAACCCCCGACCCCCTCGGTGTAAACGAGATGCTCTAACCACTGAGCTAGCCGTCCGGGCCGGGGGTCGAGATAAGCAGGCGCGATCCGGACGAACAAGGATTTATTGATACGCCGTTCTGGCCCCCGTGCGCGTCCGCCAGGCGGGCGGCGGCCGGATTCCGCATAGCCACACGCGGGCCCT
>JBAZMN010000179.1:0-5016 GCA_041649735.1 Opitutaceae bacterium
TGCAGCAGGAGTTGAAGGGATTTGTCCACCACGAGCTCGATGTCCGGGACCGGGCCGGCGTGCTCGCGCTGGTCCGGCAGCTCAAACCCGCGGCCATCGTGCACACGGCCGCCCAGCCGAGCCACGACCGCGCCGCGGCCATCCCCTTCGACGACTTCGACACCAACGCCGGCGGAACGCTCAACCTTCTTGAGGCCGCCCGCCAGGCGTGCCCCGAATCGCCGTTCGTGCACATGTCGACCAACAAGGTCTACGGCGACGCCCCCAACACGATCCGCCTGCAGGAACTCGCGACCCGCTGGGACTACGCGGACCCGGCCTACGCGCACGGCATCCCGGAGACCTTCACCATCGACCAGTCGAAGCACTCGCTGTTCGGCGCCTCGAAGGTCGCCGCGGACGTCATGGTCCAGGAGTACGGCCGCTACTTCAGCCTGCCCACCTGCTGCCTCCGCGGCGGCTGCCTCACCGGGCCCAACCACAGCGGCGTGGAGCTGCACGGCTTCCTCAGCTACCTGGTGAAGTGCAACCTCGAGGGCCGCGCCTACCGCATTTTCGGCTACAAGGGCAAGCAGGTGCGGGACAACATCCATGCGCTGGACGTGGCCCGCTTCATGGCCGCCTTCGTGGCCGCGCCGCGCGCGGGCGAGGTCTACAACCTCGGCGGGGGCAAGGCCAATTCCTGCTCCATTCTCGAGGCGTTCAAGCTCACCGAGCACTTCACCGGCCGGACGCAGGTCCATACGTACGTCGAGCAGAACCGGGCCGGTGACCACATCTGTTATTACTCCGACCTCCGCAAGATGCGCTCCCACTATCCGCGCTGGGACATCAGCATCAGCCTGGAGGAAACCATCCGCCAGATCGTCGAGGCGTGGCCGCGCCGTGCCACCGGCTGAGGATTTCCCCCTTTCCCTGCCCCGGCTCTCCTGCTTTGCTGGCCCGCCATGAGAATTCTGATTTCCGGCGTGTGCGGATTTGCCGGCAGCACGCTCGCCCGGGCCCTGGCTGGGTCGGGAAAGGACCATCAGGTTCTCGGTTGCGACAACTTCATCCGGCCGGGCAGCGAGAGCAACCGGGCGGAGCTCCGGCGGCTCGGCGTGCGGCTTTTTCACGCCGATCTGCGGGCAGCCAGCGACCTGGAGGAGCTGCCCGACGCCGATTGGGTCATCGATGCCGCCGCCCATGCGAGCGTGCTGGCGGGCATCGACGGCCGCACCAGCAGCCGCCAGCTCGTCGAGCACAATCTCGGCGGCACGGTCAACCTGCTCGAATACTGCAAACAGCGCCGGGCCGGCCTGATCCTGCTCAGCACCAGCCGGGTCTATTCGATCGCGCCGCTGGCGTCGCTGCCCGTGACCGTGCGCGACCAGGCCTTCCGCCCCGACCCCGGCCGGGTACCGCCCCCCGGCGTCTCCGCCGCCGGCCTGAACGAGACCTTTTCCACCGCCGCCCCGGTCTCCCTGTACGGCGCGACCAAGCTCGCCTCCGAGGCGCTCGCACTCGAATATGGCGAGGCGTTCGGCCTGCCGGTGTTCATCAACCGCTGCGGCGTGCTGGCGGGCGCAGGCCAGTTCGGGCGGCCGGACCAGGGCATCTTCGCCTACTGGATCAACTCCTGGCTGCGCCGCCGGCCGCTCCGGTATCTCGGTTTCGCCGGCCAGGGCCACCAGGTGCGCGACTGCCTGCACCCGCGCGATCTGCTGCCGCTGCTGGAAAAGCAGTTCGCCGCCCCCAAGACCGGCGCGGAGGACCGCGTGGCGAATCTTTCCGGCGGCGCGGCCTCGGCCATGTCGCTGCGCCAGCTCAGCGACTGGTGCGCCGGCCGCTTCGGCGCCCACGAGGTCGCGGCCGACGGCACCGCCCGGCCGTTTGATATTCCCTGGATCGTGCTGGACCACGCCAAGGCCACCCGCCTCTGGGGCTGGCGGCCGCAGACGCCGATCGCGGCCATCCTCGACGAAATCGCCGGCCACGCCCAGGCGCATCCCGACTGGCTCGACCTTTCGGCGCCGTTGTGACGCCTGTTGCACTCACGCCATGGACGCAAAGGCCGCCAATCCCTGTTGCATCAGTCGGCGACGAGGGTGTCGCCGCTCCATGGAAGCCGCAGGGCGAGTAATTGCTGACGACGTAGCCAAACCCGGGAGAGTTTGGACTTCTGCTGCCAAAGCCTCACGGCTTTGGCTACAGGGGAAAGAGTTTCGGCCGACCTGATCCGCGTGATTGACCTCACCTTCCGCCGATGCCTTCAGCCCCCAGTCCAACTCCGCTGACGCTTTTCTCGGTCGTCATTCCCGCCCGCGATGAAGAGGCCTCCCTGCCGGCCACGGTGCGCGACATTCATGAAGTGTTCCTGCGCGAGGGTGTGCCCCACGAAATCGTCGTCGTGGACGACGGCAGCCGGGACTCGACCTGGCAGGTGCTGCAGACGCTCTGCCGGGAGGTGCCAACCCTGGCCCCCGTGCAGAATCCCGGCCCCAACGGGTTCGGCCACGCCGTGGTCCAGGGGTTCAACCATATCCAGGGCGACGCCTGCGTCATCATGATGGCTGATGCGTCGGATTCCCCGGCCGACGCCGTCAAATATTGGCGCCTGCTCAACGAAGGGTGGGAATGTGTCTTCGGGAGCCGCTTCATCAAGGGAGCCCGGGTGATCGATTATCCGCGGCTCAAGCTCCTTATCAACCGCCTGGCAAACCTGTTCATCAAAACGCTCTTCCATATCCCGCTCAACGACACCACCAATGCCTTCAAGGCCTACCGCCGCGGCGTGATCGAGGGCTGCCGGCCGTTTCTTTCCCCCCATTTCAACCTGACGGTGGAGATTCCCCTCAAGGCGATGGTGCGCGGCTATTCCTGGACGGTGACGCCCATCGACTGGCGGAACCGGAAGCACGGCGAGGCCAAGCTCAAGATCAAGGAAATGGGCAGCCGCTACTTCTTCATCTGCATGTATGTCTGGCTGGAGAAGTACTTCAGCCGCGGCGACTACCGCCGGAAATAAGTCAGCCCAGGCGGCATCAGGCCGCCACGGATTGGGCTTGTTCCTGCCCAGCCTTGCCCCTTTCACTTTCACCCTCACTTTCACTTTTGCATGATTTACCTGCTCGGAGGTTCCGGTTACGTCGGCCAGGCTTATCAAGCGTTGCTGTGCAGGAAGCACCTGCCCTTCCGCAACCTGCGGCGGGCGGAAATCGACTACACCAACCCGGTCGTCCTGACCGAATTGCTCTGCCGCGCGCCGCCGGATTTTCTGATCAATGCCAGCGGCTTTACCGGCAAGCCCAACGTCGACGCCTGCGAACTGCACAGGGAGGAATGCCTGTTCGGCAACGCCGTTCTGCCCGGTCTCATCGCCCGGGCCTGCGCCGCGGCCGGCGTTCCGTGGGGGCATGTCTCGTCGGGTTGCATTTACCACGGCGCCCGGCCCGACGGCTCGGGGTTTCACGAGGACGATCCGCCCAACTTCACCTTCCGCACCAACCACTGCAGCTTTTACAGCGGCAGCAAGGGCCTCGGCGAGGAGGTGCTGGCCGGCTTCCCCCACGTCTATCTCTGGCGCCTGCGCATCCCGTTCAACGAGGTTGACCATCCCCGCAACTACCTGTCGAAGCTCATGCGCTACGACCGGCTGCTCGAGGCGACCAATTCCATCTCCCAACTCGATGAGTTTGCCGCGGCCACATTCGCCTGCTGGGAGCAGCGGGTGCCTTTCGGCACCTATAACGTCACCAATCCCGGCGTGGTCACCACCCGGCAGATCGTCGAACTCATCCGCCGCAGCGGCGTCTGCACGAAGGAATTCAAATTCTTCGCCTCCGCGGAGGAATTCATGCGGGTGGCGGCCAAAACCCCCCGTTCCAACTGCGTGCTCGATTCCTCCAAGCTGGCCGCCGCCGGCATCCGCCTCACCGAGGTGCACGAGGCCATCGCCCGCGACCTGCACCGGTGGCGGAAAGGCTAAGGCATGAGGGATTGAGGGAAAAGGAAGCAAGCGATGGCGGCGGACGACAAGTTGCAGCAAATCACCGCCACCCTCAGGACCCGCATCAAGACCCTCCACTCCACAGACTGAGCCCCTCCCCACTTACTCCCTCATTCCCCTACTCCCTAGTTTTCATGAACCTCCTTGTCACCGGCGGCTGCGGTTTCATCGGCTCGAACTTCGTGCGGCAGTTGCTGGCCGAAAACGACCCGGCCCTGGGCACGCTCGTCAACCTCGACAAGCTCACGTATGCCGGCAACCCGGCCAACCTCGCCGACCTCGCGTCTGATCCGCGCCATGTTCTGGTGCGGGGCGACATCGGCGACCCGGCGCTGGTGGGGCGGCTGCTGGCCGAGCATGCCATCGATGCGGTCGTCAACTTCGCCGCCGAGTCGCACGTCGACCGGTCGATCGACTCGCCGGAGCCGTTTGTCCAGACCAATGTGGTCGGCACGCTCCGCCTGCTTGAGTCGTCCCGCCAGCATTGGTTGAAGTTGCCCGCAGCCCGCAAAAACGCGTTCCGCTTTCTCCACGTCTCCACCGACGAAGTCTACGGCACCCTCGCGCCCGGCGCGGCGCCATGGAACGAGGACTGCCCGTATGCACCCAACAGCCCCTATGCGGCCTCCAAGGCCGCCAGCGACCATTTGGTCCACGCCTACCGGCACACCTACGGCCTGCCCGCGCTGATCACCAACTGCTCCAACAATTACGGCCCCTACCAGTTCCCGGAAAAACTCATTCCCCTCGTCACGCTCAACGCGCTCGAGGGCCGGCCGCTCCCGGTCTACGGCGACGGCCAGCAGGTGCGCGACTGGCTCTACGTCGGTGATCATTGCCGCGCCATCCGGCTGGTCCTCCAGCGCGGCCGCGTCGGCGAGACCTACAACATCGGCGGCCTGAATGAGAAACCGAATCTCGAGCTCGTGAAGACCATCTGCGCGCTGCTCGACCGGAAGCAACCCCGGGCCGACGGCAAGCTCCACGACACGCTCATCACCTTTGTGCCGGACCGGCCGGGCCACGAC
>JBAZMN010000180.1:0-5012 GCA_041649735.1 Opitutaceae bacterium
GACGCGGCCGCTGCGCGAGCCGCGCATCAGGCTCCATTGCAGGGCCTCGCCGCGCGCGGCCTCGATCTTGTCGGCCGGCACGCCGAACTCGGCCAGCCAGTGCGCGCAGATTTCCAGGTAGTGATCCTGGCCAAAAGGGTAGAAAGACAACCACAAACCAAAACGCTCGGAGAGCGACACCTTCTCCTCGGTGGTCTCGCCGGGGTGGATGTCGCCGTCGGCGTCGTGCTTGGCTTCGAGGTTCTCCGACATCTTTTCCGGCATCAGGTGGCGGCGGTTCGACGTCGCATACACCAGCAGGTTGTCCGGCATGCCGGTGATCGAGCCGTCGAGGATGCTCTTCATCGCCTTGTAGCCGGGCTCGCCCGATTCGAAGGAGAGGTCGTCGCAGAAGATGATGAAGCGTTCGCGGCGGGCGGCGACCAGGTCCACGATCTCCGGCAGGTGCACCAGTTCGTCCTTGTCCACTTCGATCAGGCGCAGGCCTTTCGCCGCAAAGCGGTTCAGCACCGCCTTCACCAGCGAGCTCTTGCCCGTCCCGCGCGCGCCGGTCAAGAGCACGTTGTTGGCGCTGCGCCCGGCGACGAACTGTTTGGTGTTCTGCGCAATGCGCTGCTTCTGGTCCTCGACGCCCTGCAGGTCCTCGAAGCGGATGCGGTGCGGCTGCTTCACCGCCTCCAGCCAGCCGCGCCCGCCGCGCGTGCGCCAGCGGAAGGCCGTGGCCGACCAGTCGGTGGGCGGCAGGGGTGTCGGCAGGACGGCTTCGAGGCGGTCGAACAACGCATCGAGGCGGTCGATCAGGGGAGCAAAATCGCGGGCGGGATCGGACATCGGGTAAGCTTGCGGGCCATTGAGAGCGCCTAACTTTAGCAGATTCATGTATCGATCCATCCCCGCCCTGATTGCCCTGCTGACGCTGTTGACCATGGCCGGCTGCGCGCAAATCGGCGTCGAGCCGGCGCCGACTTCTCCTGCCGCGGCCGCCTGTCCCGCGCCCGCCGCCTGCCCCGCCTGCCCGGTGTGCCCGGTCGTCGAACCGCCCAAGCCGCCGGAAAAACCCCTGCAGTCCGCCGAGTGGAACGAGCTGCCGGGCTGGAACGAGGACGATCCCGGCGCCGCCTTCACGGCCTTCGTCGCCGGCTGCCGCAGCCTGGAAAAGCAGGCGCACTGGAAGCCGGTCTGCGCTTCCGCGCGCGAGCTCGACGGCAAATCCGCGGCGGCGCTCCGCGCCTGGTTCGAGGCGCAATTGCAACCCTGGGCACTGGTCAATCCGGACGGCTCGCGCAACGGGCTGATCACCGGCTATTACGAACCCATCCTCAAGGGCAGCCGCCAGAAAACGCGCGGCTACAGCCATCCGGTGTTCGGCCCGCCCGAGGACATGGTGGTCGTCGAGCTGGCCGAACTCTACCCGGAGCTCAAGCACCTGCGCCTGCGCGGACGCCTCGAAGGCCGCAAGCTGGTGCCCTACTATTCGCGTGCCGAGTGGGCGCCGCAGGAGAGCAAGCGCTCACCAGAGGCGCTCCTGTGGATCGACGATCCCATCGATTTGTTCTTCATGCAGATCCAGGGTTCGGGCCAGGTGCAGCTCGCCGACGGCAGCCGCGTGCGCCTGAATTACGCCGACCAGAATGGCCATCCGTATCGTTCCATCGGGCGCTGGCTGATCGACAAGGGCGAACTGAAAACCGAGCAGGCATCGATGCAGGGCATCAAGGCCTGGGCCAAGGCCAACCCGGCGCGGCTGGCGGAACTGCTCAACGCCAACCCGAGCCTGGTGTTCTTCCGCGAACTGCCGGTGACCGGCAGCGGACCGCAAGGTGCCATGGGCCTGCCGCTGACGCCGGAGCGTTCGGTGGCGGTCGACCCGCGCCATGTGCCGCTGGGCGCGCCGCTCTGGCTGGCGACGACCAGGCCCAACAGCACGCAAACGCTCAACCGCCTGATGGTCGGGCAGGACACTGGCGGCGCGATCCGCGGCGTGGTGCGCGCCGATTTCTACTGGGGCAGCGGCACGGCCGCCGGCAACCAGGCCGGCAAGATGCGCCAGCAGGGCCGCATGTGGGTGCTGCTGCCGCGGGGTTTTGTGCCGGGAACGCCGTAGCGCCAGCGCCGACTTTTCCCGTCCCCACCCAAAGCACCCCCAACCCCGTCATTCCGGCGAAAGAACGTAACCCCGTCATTCCGGGCTTGACCCGGAATCCAGTGCTCTCGCGCTCCAACGCCGCTGGATTCCCGCGTTCGCGGGAATGACGATGGACGACGCGACGGGGGTCACGCGCAGGGTCAATTCCTCCCCATCGCGGTGCAGCCAAACAGCCAACTGCACCATGCCGGTGCATCATGAAGCCCATGGATTCTTCATCCAGCTGATTTAAAAGATCTTCCATCCCGGGAACGCTCATTGCTTTCATGCCTCCCATTCGTGCAATTGAACTTTGGGGAGCACCACAATGGAGAATTTCAAGACATCCGCCGACGTACTGTTCATCCTGCTCGGCGCCATCATGATCCTGGCCATGCATGCCGGCTTTGCCTTTCTCGAGCTGGGCACGGTGCGCAAGAAGAACCAGATCAACGCGCTGGTCAAGATCCTCTGCGACTTCTCGGCATCGACCCTGGCCTACTTCTTCATCGGCTACGGCATCGCCTACGGCGTGAATTTCCTCGCCGGCGCCGAAACCCTGGTGCAGAAGAGCGGCTACGACATGGTCAAGTTCTTCTTCCTGCTCACCTTCGCCGCCGCGATCCCGGCCATCGTCTCCGGCGGCATCGCCGAGCGAGCGCGCTTCGGCCCGCAACTCGCCGCCACCGTCCTGCTGGTCGGCTTCGTCTATCCCTTCTTCGAGGGCATCGCCTGGAACCAGGCCTTCGGCATCCAGGCCTGGTTCAAGTCCAGCTTCGGCGAAGAGTTCCACGACTTCGCCGGCTCGGTGGTGGTGCACGCCGTCGGCGGCTGGATCGGGCTCGCCGCCGTGCTCATGCTCGGCGCGCGGCGCGGCCGCTACAGCAAGGACGGCGGCATCTCGGCGCATCCGCCCTCGTCCATCCCCTTCCTTGCGCTGGGCGCCTGGATCCTGATCGTCGGCTGGTTCGGCTTCAACGTCATGAGCGCGCAGACCCTGGACAAGATCTCCGGCCTCGTTGCCATGAACTCGCTGATGGCCATGGTCGGCGGCACCCTCGTCGCGCTGGTGGTCGGCAAGAACGACCCCGGCTTCGTGCATAACGGCCCGCTGGCCGGCCTCGTCGCCGTCTGCGCCGGCTCCGACCTGATGCACCCGATCGGCGCGCTGGTCACCGGCGGCGTTGCCGGCGGCCTCTTCGTCGTCATGTTCACGCTGACGCAGAACCGCTGGAAGATCGACGACGTGCTCGGCGTCTGGCCGCTGCACGGCCTGTGCGGCGCCTGGGGCGGCATCGCCGCCGGCATCTTCGGAGCAAAAACGCTGGGCGGGCTGGGCGGCGTCGCCTTCATGAGCCAGCTCGCCGGCACCGCGCTCGGCATCGCCATCGCCTTCGGCGGCGGCCTGCTGGTCTATGGCGCGCTGAAAGCCTTCGTCGGCATCCGCCTCGAAGCCGAAGACGAATTCAACGGCACCGATTTGACCATCCACAAGATCTCGGCGAGTGCGGAGCGGGAGACGCTTTGGTAAGCCGGCAGCGTTACGGTATCGCCGTGTCGCCGGCGCCGACTTTCGGCGGTTGCGCGAAATCAATTCGACGCTGAGGTAAACCGGCCCTCCCGGAAGGTTTAATAAAGACACACCTTCCGTTGCTCGAATTTCTCTGAACTCGGCCGGCGCCGTCCCGCCGGCGCCGACTTTTGCAGCAATAAGCCCAGAGAGCGATGGATGGGAGTAAATTCCCATCTGGAATTTCCCGCTTCCAGTGCCAAAGCGCCCATGGCCGTCCTTATTCCTTCCATCGGCAGTTGCACCTTCGACAGCGGCGGCGAGCGCCGGCTGGCCGAGCGCCTGGAAGCCAAGCTGGAGGGCGACTATCTCTGCTGGTACAACGTCGCCCTCGGCCCAACCGCGGTGCATCCGGACTTCGTCGTCTTCCATCCCCGACGTGGCCTGCTTATTCTGGAAGTGAAGGATTGGCGGGCGCGCACCATCCTCGGGGCGGATCGCTCGCACTTCAGCATCCACACCGACCGCGGCCCGGTGTCGGTGGAAAGCCCGATTGAACAGGCGCGCCACTATGCCCACGCTGCCGTTGGCGTTCTGCAACGCGATCCGCAGCTTACTTTTGGCACCGGGCCGGATGCGGGCAGGCTGTGCTTTCCCTGGAGCTACGGCGTTGCCTTCCCCAACCTGACGCGCAAGCAGTTCGACGACGGCGGCCTGGGCGAGGTAATTCCGCCGCAGCGTGTGATCTGCCAGGACGAAATGCTGGAGGCTGTCGATGCAGAGGCCTTCCAGAAGCGTCTGTGGGGCATGTTCCCTAAGCACTTCAATGGCGCGCTGACCCTGCCGCAGATCGACCGGGTGCGCTGGCATCTCTTCCCGGAAGTGCGGATTCCCCAGCGGCAGGGCGAACTCTTTGCCGACGAGCCAGCGCCCGATCTGGTGCGCGTCATGGATTTGCAGCAGGAGCAACTGGCCCGCAGTCTTGGTGAAGGCCATCGCGTCATCCACGGCGTGGCCGGATCCGGCAAGACCCTGATCCTCGGTTACCGTGCCGAGCATCTGGCGCAGATGGTGGCCAAACCCGTCCTCGTGCTGTGCTACAACGACTCTTTGGCGCGGCGCATCGACGTCGGCATGCGCGCCAAACACCTGCAGGAAAAGGTGCACACCTGCAACTTCCACCAGTGGTGTCGCCGGCAACTGGTGGCCTACAACGTCGGCCTACCGGCCGAGAACAAGGACAGGGACGCCTTCTTCGCCGAGATGGTAGACCGCGTGATCCGCGCCGTGGAACGCGGGCAGATACCGGCCGCGCAATACGACGCCATCCTGATCGACGAAGGCCACGACTTCCGGCCCGAATGGCTCAAGCTCGTG
>JBAZMN010000181.1:0-4987 GCA_041649735.1 Opitutaceae bacterium
AAAAGACGGCGACAAACCGGCGCGCAATCATGTCGAAGATCTTTGCCTCCATGTCGTCGAGGTGTGCGGCCTCGTGCGTGGTCGGGATGATGGCGAAATGGTCGGAGACCTGGGCGTTGTTGAAGATGCGCCGGTTGGGCTTCACCCAACCCTCCGCCAGCACCTTCCGGGCATGCGGCGCCAGGCTGCCGTGCAGATTGGAGAGAGTCTCCTTCACGGTCGGCAGGTAATCCTCGGGCAGCGCGCGGGAGTCGGTGCGCGGATAGGTGATCATCTTGTGCCGCTCGTAAAGCGCCTGGGCGATCTGCAGCGTGCGCCGGGCGGACAGGCCGAAGCGGTTGTTGGCCTCGCGCTGCAGCGTGGTCAGATCGTAGAGGCGCGGTGCGGCCTGCGAAGAGGCTTTCTTCTCCTCGGTGACGGCGGCGGGCGGCTGGCCCTGGCAGGCTGCCAGCACGGCCTCGGCGGCGGTTTTCTCCCAAAGGCGGTCGATCCGGTCGTGCTCGTCGTTCTCCGCTTTCTTGAAGTTGGGGCGCTGATAGACCCCCTCGTAGGTGCCCTTCGTCACCTGGAAAAGCGCGGTGATGCGCCAGTAGGGCCGGGGCTGGAAGTTGCGGATCTCGAGCTCGCGGGCGACGATGATGGCGAGGGTGGGGGTCTGCACGCGGCCGACCGACGCCACATTGCCCGCGCGCGATCCGAACATGCGCTTGGTGAGGGCCCGCGTGCCGTTGATGCCGATGAGCCAGTCGCTCTCGCTGCGGCAGCGGGCGGCCTCGGCCAGCGGCAGCATCTGGGCGCCCGGGCGCAGGTTCTGGAACGCCGCGCGCAGCCCTTCGTTGGTCATGGTCTGCATCCATGCGCGCCTGACCGGCAGCTTGCACTTCGTGAGCTGGTAGAGGTAGGTGAAGATCAGTTCGCCCTCGCGGCCGGCGTCACAGGCGTTGACGACCTCGCCGATATCCTTGCGAGCGAGCAGCTTCTTGAGGTGGTTGAAACGCTCCTTGGATTCCTCGATCGGCTTGAGACCGAATTTTTTCGGGATGATCGGCAGGGTTTCCAGCCGCCAAAAGCCGTAGAGCTTCTTGTCGATGTCCTCCGGCATCTCCAATTCCACCAAATGCCCGACGGCCGACGAGATGACGTACTCGTCGTTTTCGAAATGGTCGCCTTTCTTCGGCACCTTGCTGAGCGCGCGGGCGAGATCGGCCGCCACGCTGGGCTTCTCGGCGATGATCAAGGACTTCATGATGCGGGCGGGAAGGCGATAGCCACGGATGGGCCGATTTCAAGCCCTAGTTTCATAATTCCGATTTCGTCGAGCCGCGCGCGGGCGCGCGCACGTACGCGCGCGCGAGGCGCGGGAACCGGAAAACAACAAAGCCGGATCTGGCCGGCGGGTGGACCTCGCCGCTCCAGGACCTCGGTGCCGGGGACATGGGGCCCGCCGACTTAGCCGGCGGCCAGTTTCGGGGTTTCGGCCAGCGCGCTGTCGAGGGCTTGGAGCAGGGCGGCGATCGTCTCGTCGGTTTCGTCGCCCATGTTGGAGATGCGGAAGGTCTTGCCCTTGAGCTTGCCGTAGCCGCCATCGATGACGAAGCCGTGCTTCGATTTGAGCACCTTGAGCAGGACCGGCAGGTCGAGGTTGAGCGTGTTGGCAAAGCAGTTGAGCGTCACCGAGCCGAAGCCATCCCTGGGGAAGAGTCTGAACCCCCTGGCGAAAGCCCACTCGCGGACGGTCCGGTTGAGCCGGGCATGCCGGGCATGACGCTGCTCCACACCCTCGGCCTTGATCTCCTCCACCTTCGACTTGAGTCCGTAGATGTGCGGGATGCTCGGTGTGCTCGGGGTCATGCCTTTCTCGTGATTGGCCTGGAATTCGAGGAGATCGAGGTAGTAGCCGCGATGGGCGATGGTGGCGGCGCGGTCCAGGGCGCGCTTCGACACCGAGCAAAGGGAGAGCCCCGGAGGCAGCGCCAGCGCCTTCTGGGTGCCGGTGAGCATGATATCGATGCCCAGCTGGTCCTTTGGGATCGGCAGCGCGCTGAACGAGCTGACGGTGTCGACGACCGAGATGACGCCGGGGAACTGGCGGACCTCGGCCATGATCGCGGCGAGGTCGCTCATGCAGCCGCAGGAAGTCTCATTGTGGATGATCGTGACGGCATCGTACTGGCCGGTGGCCAGCTCGCGGCGGACGGCCGCGGGATCGACCGGCTGCCCCCACTCAAACTTGAGTGCACCGGCGGTCTTGCCGCAGCGCTGGGCGACGTCGTTCCATTTGTCCGAGAACGCGCCGTTCATGCAGGTGAGGACTTTTTTGCCGGCGACGTTGCGGATCGCCGCCTCCATCATGCCCCAGGCGCTGGTCGTGCTGAGGTACACCGGGTCCCTGGTGCCGAAGAGCGTCTGCAGGTCGGGCTGGAGGGATTGGTAGAGTGCCACGAAGTCCGAGCTGCGGTGCCCGATCATGGGCTGGGTCATCGCGCGCAGCGTCTTTTCCGATACGGCCACCGGGCCGGGGATGAAGAGTTTGTAGCTCATGAAGGGAGAGAGGAAGTCATGGCCGTGGTCCGGATGGCCAGGGGAAATGCAGGTGTGTTCTCCGGGTTTCAGGGCCGCTGGACGCAGCGCGGGCTCAGCTCTGCTTGAGGATCCGCCGGTTGGCGTCGGCCAGCACCAGCACCCGGGGGTGCCAGGCGGCCGCCTCGCGTTCGTCGACCCAGGCGAAGGACATGATCGTGAGCAGGTCGCCGAGCTTGCCGAGATGGGCCGTGCCGCCGTTGAGGCTGATGGCCTTTGAGCCGGCGGGGGCGGCGATGGCATAGGTTTCAAACCGCTCGCCGTTGTTCATGTTGCCGATCAGGATCCGCTCGTACGGCCGCAGGCCGACGAGGTTCATGAACTCGACGTCGATGGCCAGGCTGCCCTCGTAGTTGAGGCTGGCGTCGGTGACTTCGGCGCGGTGGATCTTGGACTTGAGCAGATTGAGTTGCATGGAACGGCGCGGACGGTAGGAAACCATTTACCAAGCGAAACGCCGCCGGGTACGTCAACCATCAATCTTTTCCGATCCCCGCATGCCGCTGCCCTGGCTCAGGAAAAAATACTACGCCTTCGAGCAATACACCATCGATGTCATCCTTGGTCGGCGGGAGGATACGGGGGCGGCGGTCTACGGGGCGTTGCTGCAGGGGCTTTCCTTCCTTTTCAGCGGGGTGGTCCAGCTGCGCCTCTGGCTCTACCGGCAGCGCCTCCTGCATGACCAGCCGCTGGGCTGCCTGGTCGTCGTGGTCGGCAACCTCACCGTCGGCGGCACGGGCAAGACCCCGGTGGTCGAAAAGTTCGCCCGCGCGCTGGCCGAGCGCGGCCGCCGCGTCGCCATCCTTAGCCGCGGCTACAAAAGCAAACGCCCGCCCTTCTGGCGCCGGGCCTGGAACGCCCTCACGCACTCGGAGGAGCCGCCGCCGCGCGTGGTCAGCGACGGCGAGCGCGTGCTCCTCGATTCCGAGGAGGCCGGCGACGAACCCTACATGCTGGCGCGCAACCTGCCGGGCGTGGTCGTGCTCGTCGACAAGAACCGCGTCAAGGCCGGCACCTACGCCATCCGCCGTTTCGGCTGCGACACGCTCGTGCTCGACGACGGCTTCCAGTATCTTCCGCTCAAGGGCCGGCTGAACCTGCTGCTGGTGGACAAGACCAATCCCTTCGGCAACGGGCACCTGCTGCCCCGCGGCATCCTCCGGGAGCCCGTCAAGCACCTGCGGCGCGCCTCCTACATCTTCCTCACCAAGTCCAACGGCCAGCACGACCCCGAGATCGAGGAATTGATCCAGAAGCATAATCCGGGCGTGGACGTCATCGAGTGCGCCCACCGGCCGCAGTACCTCCAGCGCATCGGCGCGGCGGAGCGCCAGCCGCTCGGCTTCCTCAGAGACAAGCGCGTCGGCGCCTTCAGCGGCATCGCCACGCCGGAGAGCTTCGAGCATTTTCTCCGCGAACTGGGCGCCAACCTGCTCTACACGAAGCGGTTTCTCGACCATTACCGCTTCATGCAGGAGGACCTCGATCTTGTCTTCAGCCAGGCGCGTTCGGCGGGTTTGGATTTTCTTGTGACCACCGAAAAGGACGCCGTGCGGCTCAACGAAAACCTGCATTTCCCGCTGCCGCTCTACTATCTGCGCCTGGAGATCGAGATCATTCACGGCGCGGCGGATTTTAACGAAGCCGTCGCGCGCATCTGCTTTCCCGAGGGCAGCAACCCGCCGCTGGAACCGGCGAACGATGGGATCGGGCGTCCGTAGCCAGGTTCGCCGGCCGGAGCGAGGAGAGATCCCGCAGGTCATCTGGGCATGGAGGCTTTTCGTCTGCCTCTCAAAACGGTAGGGGCGCAGGCTTGCTGCGCCCGATCTTCTCAAGGGCGTGACGAGATCGCGCCCCGACCGGAAGAATCGTTGCTGCAGGGGATTTTCGGATAACCTTTAACAGCACGGAGTCGAACGCAGCTGAGTGCGGGGCCGCTGCGTGCGATCGTTATACTCGCGCTGCGTGCACTCCACTATGTTCGCCCTTGCGACGGGGGCTACGCTTCGCTGTCTTTCCGGGTATGATTACCGATCCCCGTATGAATGCGCTGGCCGAGGGGCTCACGGGCTTCTCGACCCGGCTCCGGAAGGGTGAGCGCGTGTTGATCGACGCCTTCGACGTGCCCGACGCCATGGTCATCGCCCTGATTCGCGCAGCCCGGCGCCGCGGCGCGCTCCCGTTTGCGCTGGTCCACCACGCCCGCGTTGTCCGCGAACTGATGCACGGCGCCGTCGCCGCCCAGTATGCGCCGCACACCGCGGTGGAGCTGGCCCGGATGAAACGAATGCAGGCCTACATCGCCCTGCGCGGTTCGGCCAACATCTTCGAGACCTCCGATGTGCCATCCGCCAGCGTCAAGCTGGTCTCGCGCCTGATGAAGCCGGTGCAGGATCACCGGGTGAAC
>JBAZMN010000182.1:0-4982 GCA_041649735.1 Opitutaceae bacterium
GCCACCTGGGGCTTCTTACGCGCAATCAAGAAGACGACGTCGCCTCTCATTCGGTCTTGGTCGTTTTGCAGCGGACTGTAGATATCTACCCGCACCGTCGGAAAGAACACCGAGGCGAATGAATCTGTGGGCGGCAGGACACCCACTACTTCAATGGGTTCACCGTTAATTTGTACTGAGCGGCCGATGATATGAGAGTCGGCCCCAAAGCACCGCCGCCATAATTCGTTCGTAATAATCGTACGGTGCGGCGCGTTGTTCGCCGCATCTTTCGGCAGAAATAGACGGCCCAGCAGCGGTTTCACCCCGAGCAGGCCGAAGAGGCCGGGGGACACATCGATTGAGACTATGGTTTCAGGGTCACCGCCGCCACCTGTCAGCCGGTAGGTTTGCTTAACGGAAAATGGATCATAGGCCTCGATCTGTTCGAGAGTATGATTTGTTGCCTGCAAACCTTCCCACGTATCGATCTGCGAAGTAATCGCGGTGAGCGCCCGATTGGCCCCAGGGGAATCCGCATTGGTAATCCACACAAGACGGTCGGCCTCGGCAAAGGGCAAGGGACGCAGGAGCACCGTGTTGACCAGGCTGAAGACGGTCGTATTAAGCCCGATCCCGACCGTGAGGATCAACAATGCGGTTACGGTGAACCCACGTTCCCGCCGGAACATTCGGACCGCGTAGCGCAAATCCTGCAGTGATTGCTCCAACCAAGGCAGGCTGCGGGTCTCCCTGTGCAGTTCGCGGAGCTGCTCGGAGCCTCCGATGGCAATCTGGGCTTGCCGACGGGCCTCGGCCGGAGCCATGCCAAGCCGGATATTTTCCTCCGTCTGCAAGTCGAGATGATGGGCCAATTCGTCTGCAAAGTCCGCGTCAAGCGCCCGCTTGGTGAACACGGCGCGCACCCGGGCAAACCACCGATCAATGGCCGCACCCACATTCATGAGGTGGTGCCCTTGGCCCGGAGAATTCGTTCGACGACATTCGAGACGCGCTGCCAATTCTCTGTTTCTGAAACGAGCCTTTGCCGTCCGCGGTCTGTGAGCTGATAGTATTTTGCTTTGCGATTCTTATCCGAGGTCCCCCATTCCGCCTCAATCCACTTACTCTGCTGAAGACGAACCAAGGCCGCATAGATTGTCCCTTGGTTCAGCAACAGGGCGTCGGCGCCAACTTGTTCGATCCGACGGGCAATACCATAACCGTGCATCGGTCCCATTGTGGCCAGAGTCTGCAAGACGAGTAGATCGAGGGAGCCGGGAAGCAAATCCAGTTTATCTTTCGACATCGATATCGTGTGGGTTAACCACACGTAAAGCCTTTACCTGTGGTTTGTCCACAGGTAATTGAAAGAGTGTCTTTCCTATGTAATTTTTCGGCCGGGTGCTCCGAAGAAGGGTCGTAATGGTGACAACTCTGATATGGCGACCATCGGTAGAGTAACTCCGCAGCCGCTGATAGAGCCCCGGTCCTTGGCCGGGACGGCACCGGCCCTGGTTTTGCAGCAGCCGGGGTCGGCTTGGCTCGGCGAAGCGCGGCGCGAAGACGGCCGACCCCGGATGACCGGCCTCGCCGAGGCCGTTGCTACAGGGACGGCGGCAGGAAGGCGTCACCGCTCCCGGGATCGGAAAATCTGCCGGGACGAGGGCGTCCCGGCGCCATCAGGCGGGAGGCGCGACGCCGGGGCCGCGCCGCCAGCGGAATTCAGGATTTCGCCAGTGAACGGTTAAGCGCGCTGACCAGGGCCTTGATCGAGGCGAGTTCGATGTTGGTGTCGATGCCCGCACCGTAGTGGGTGTGTCCGCGCTCCGCCTTGATCTGGATGTAGGAAACGGCGCGCGCCTCGGCGCCCTTGCCGAGCGAGTGCTCGGCATAGGAGAGCAGTTCGAACGGCGGCACACCGATCGTCGCGAGTGCGTTGACGAAGGCATCGATCGGCCCGTTGCCCGAGCCGGTGAGCTTGTGCGTCCGGCCCTCGTATTTGACCGTGGCTTCACATTTCACCTGGCTGTCGCGCTCCGTGGTGCGGAAATGATCCAGCTGCACCGGCTGCTGGAGGTTGATGTAGGTCCGGAGGAAGGCCTCGTGGATCTCCGGCGGCGCGAGCTCGGTCTTCCGCTCGTCGGCGAGGTCGTTGATGACGCGGCCGAACTCCTTGTGCATGGCCTTGGGCAGATCGTAGCCGAACTCCTTTTCCATGATATAGGCCACGCCGCCCTTGCCCGATTGGCTGTTGATGCGGATGATGGCCTTGTAGGTGCGGCCGATGTCGGCGGGATCGATCGGAATGTAGAGGACGTCCCACGGCTGGCCCGGCTTTTGTGCGGCCCAGGACTTCTTGATCGCATCCTGGTGGGAGCCGCTGAAGGCGGTGAAGACGAGTTCGCCTGCGTACGGCTGGCGGGGCGGCACCTCCATGCGGGTGCAGCGCTCGTAGACGTCGCGGATGGCGTTGATGTCGGAGAGGTCGAGTCCGGGGTGGAGGCCGTGGGTGTAGAGGTTCAGGGCCACGGTGACGATGTCGAGGTTGCCGGTGCGCTCGCCGTTGCCGAAGAGCGTGCCCTCGACCCGGTCGGCGCCGGCCAGCAGGCCGAGCTCGGTGGCGGCGACGCCGGTGCCGCGGTCGTTGTGCGTGTGCAGCGAAACGACAGTGAGGTCGCGCCGGCGGAGATGGGTGCACATCCACTCGATCTGGTCGGCGTGGACGTTGGGGGTGGCGTACTCGACGGTGGCCGGCAGGTTGAGGATGATCTTGTTCGCCGGGGTGGGCTGCCAGACGTCGGTCACCGCCTCGCAGATCTCGAGGGCGAATTCGAGCTCGGTGCTGGTGAAGCTCTCCGGGGAATACTCGAGGCGCAGCGAGCAGCCGGCGGCGGCCAGCGGACGCGTGAGCCGTTTCATCAGGCCGACCGCGTCGGTGGCGATCTTCACGATCGCGGGCTTTTCGGCCCCGAAGACATACCGGCGCTGGGCGGGCGAGGTGGAATTGTAGAGGTGGAAGATGACGTTGCGGGCCCCCGCGATCGACTCGACCGTGCGGGTGATGAGGTCCTCGCGGCACTGGCAGAGCACCTGGATGGCGACATCGCCGGGGATGCGGTTCTCCTCAATCAGCCGGCGGACGAAATCGAACTCGATCTGCGATGCCGAGGGGAAGCCGACTTCGATTTCCTTGAAGCCGATCCGCACGAGCAGGGCGAAGAATTCGAGTTTTTCGTCGACATCCATCGGGACGGCGAGGGCCTGGTTGCCGTCACGGAGGTCCACACTGCACCAGACCGGCGGACGGGTGATGGTGCGGCCGGGCCACTGGCGGTTGGGCAGGGCGACCGGCGGAAACGGCCGGTATTTCGTAACAGGAGCAGGTTGCATGGAGGGAAAGATCAGGCTTTAGCGGGAAAACAGGAAAGAGGGAAGGAAGACTGCAGGCAAGGCGCAGCGCGACCCGAGGGCCGGCGCGGACAAGGAGCAAACAGGCGGACGCACGATCAACTGCTACGCAGTTTCCGGAGATCGTGCGCCTAGATAAGTCGAAACGCCTGCAGTCGGTCAGTCATTTACGGAAGCGGCAGTAAGGAGACCGTCGGCGGGGGTGTCAAGTGGCGGAATCAGCACCGGGGCGCGATTTGCCTTGGGCGCTGGCGGCGCCGGTGTAAAAAGATGGGCCATGTTCCAGCGGCAACCAGTAACTGGGCGCATCCGGGCAACGTCTCTGACGGCATGCATGACGCGGCCCTACCGGAGCCATGGCTGACGAAACGTTCGACTTCGCCGTGTGCCTCGAACGCGTGCGCCAGCGCGACCAGCGCGCGGCCCGTGAACTCGTTGATCAGCTTTACCCGCTGGTCATCCGGATTGTGCGCGCCCACCTGCCGCGGCGGGTCGCGGAGGAGGATCTGGCCCAGGAGGTTTTTCTGAAGATGTTCACCCGGCTCGACCAGTACAAGGGGGCGGTGGCCTTTACCCACTGGGTGTCGCGGATCGCGGTCACGACCTGCATCGACCAGCTGCGCGCGCAGAAAAGCCGGCCGGAATTCCGCTGGGCCGACCTTTCGGAGCAGGAGGCCGAGGTGCTCGACTCGGTCCTGACCAGCGAGAATGCGGTGGCGGCGAATGACGCGCTCGCCGCCCGCGAGCTGGTCACCAAGCTGCTCGGCCAGCTCAAGCCGGAGGACCGGCTCGTCCTGCAGCTGCTCGATCTCGAGCAGCACAGCGTGGCTGAAATCAGCGGGATCACCGGCTGGAATCCCTCGCTGGTCAAGGTGCGCGCCTTCCGGGCCAGGGGGAAATTGAAAAAACTATTTGAGGAACTAGAACGAAAGGAGCGCTCATGAAAGACTTTGCATCCCGATGGGAGAAACTGGTCACCGCGGCCCGGCAGGCGCCGCCGGCGGACACGGTGGCGCCGTATGGCTTTGCCACGCGCATCGCCGCCCGCGCCCTGGGCGAGCCGCAACCCGCGCTGCGGGCGGTCTTCGGACGCTTCTCGGTCCACGCGCTCTGGGTGGCCGGGGTGCTGATGCTGGCCAGCATGGCGGCCAATTATGTTGCCTTTGCCGGTGGCGAGGATGATGAGCAGGGCCTGACCGACCCGGTTTCCGAGGTGCTCAGCTCCTCATGATCACCATGAACAAGCCCTGGCAGATCTGCCTCACCCTGATTGCCATCTTTGCCGCCGGCGGCGTCAGCGGCGGCCTGGTGGCCTACCGGGTGGCGCAAAGACGGGTGCCGCATTCACCGCGGATCGAGGCCTGGGGCGCCAGGCAGATGGAGCGGGTCGCCCAGGAGTTGCAACTCACCCCCGAGCAGCGCGAGCGCATCAAGCCCATCGTGAAGCGCAACATGGAGGAGCTGGCCCGGCTGCGCCGCGAATCGATGCGCACGGTGCATGAGATTATCCAGCGTATGGAGACGGACATTGCGGCGGAGCTGACTCCAGAGCAGCGCGTCAAATACGAGCAGATTTTGAAAAAACACCGGGA
>JBAZMN010000183.1:0-4972 GCA_041649735.1 Opitutaceae bacterium
GTGGACGCGTTCTCGATCGGATAGAAGACGATGCGGTTCAGCCGCACGTGGCGTGCGTCCCAGTAGTTGGGGTTGCGCCCGACCACGACGCGGCTGCCGGGCGACCATTCCTGGAGGACAAAGGGCCCGTTGCAGACCATGTTTTCCGGTCGCGTCCACGGCACGGCGCGGTCGTCGAATTGGCCGAGTTTCTCGATGCTGGCGCGGTGCACCGGAAACCAGGCGGGGAGGGTGACGGCCGCCGCGAGGTAGGGCGCGGGTCGCTCCAGGGTGAATTCGAGGGTGAAGTCGTCGGGGGCGCGCACGCCGACCTGCGCAAAGTCGGTGATGCGCCCGGCATTGAAGGCCTCGGCGTTTTTCAACGGATAAAGCACGTAGGCGTACTCCGAGGCGAGCCGCGGCGACAGGACGCGGTGGATGCCAAAGACGAAATCCTGCGCCGTGAGGGCGTCGCCGTTGCTCCAGCGGGCGCCGGGCCGCAGGTGAAACCGCCAGACCAGTCCGTCGGCGGAGGTTTCCCAGCGCTCCGCCAGGGTGGGGATCGGCTGTGAGGTGCGCTCGTCGATGCCGGCCAGGCCCTCGAACAGCGCCAGCACGATGTTGAAGTCATTGAACGAGACGACGACATGCGGATCGAGGTCGCGCGGCTCGGAGCCGTTGCCAATGTAGAGCACCTGGTCGCGGATGCCGGTTTCGACCGGCGTTTCGCGGCGCGTGCAGCCGGTGACCCAGAGGCCGGAGGCCAGAAGACAGAGGACAACGGCCGAATGACAGGCATCAGAGAGCAGTGGATGGACGCCGGCAACGTTGTCAGGACGCATCATGACCGGCGCGCAATGAAGCATGGCGGACGCCTGCCGCCAAGGGCCGTTTTTGGGTCGCCGCGCCGCCGCGGCTCGCGCAGAACCTTTTTTGCCGATTGTGGCTAAGAAATGCGCCGCCTGTGCGTGATATGAGGAGTCAACCGCCTGTGAAGCCGGATCCATCATCGTCCATCCGCACCCATGAAAACGCCGCATTTGTGCGCTCTGCCGTCGAACAATACCAGGCCCCGCTGCTGCGCTACGCCACCCGTCTGGTCGGCGAACCCGACCGGGCGCGCGACGTGGTGCAGGACACGTTTGTCCGCCTCATGGCGCAGCCGCCGGCCACGATCGACAGTCACCTGGCCGAATGGCTTTTCACGGTGTGCCGGAACCGTGTGTATGACGTCCACCGCAAGGAGGGCCGCATGAAACAATTCGCCGAAGGCGCCGCCGAGCGCGTCGTGGCCGCGGATCCGCGGCCCGGCGCCGCACTCGAGGCCGAGGAAACACAGGCCGCGGTCCGGCGCCTCATCGACCGCCTGCCGGCCAACCAGCAGGAGGTCATCCGGCTGAAGTTCCAAAACGGCTTCAGCTACAAGGAAATCAGCCGCATCACGGAGCTCTCGGTGAGCAACGTGGGCTTTCTCATCCACACCGCCATCAAGACGCTGCGGCGCGAGTGGACGGCGGAAATGCCGGGCGCCGAATGACCCGCGCCACCCACCCCAGGAGATGAATGCCATGAACCATTTCGAACAGACCAGACTAAATCCCGATGACCCGCGCCTGACGGCCTACGCCCTAGGCGAATTGGAGGACGACGAGCGCGTCCGGATCGAGGCGGCGGTCGCCGCCGATCCGGCGCTGCAGGCCGCGGTGCAGGAAATCCGCGCCACGGCCGGCCGGCTGAGCGCGGCGCTCGAGGCCGAACCGCTGCCCCAACCCGAACCCCGGGTGCACCACGAAGCCTACCACACCGTCCGCCCGGCCCGGGTCTTCCGTTTCCCTTACTGGGGCATGGCCGCGCTGGCGGCCGCGGCGTGCCTGACCCTGGTCTTCATCTTGCGCGAGTTGCCGGTGGCATCGAAGGAGGCCCGACAGCGCGACGCGGCGCTGGCCGGACAGACGGCCGCACAGCCGTCCGAGGTGGAAAAAGCGTCTGCTGCCGCCACCGTCCAACCTCCCAACCATGTCGAGATACAATTCCCGAAGGTGGCGGAAAACGCACCGGCATCGTCGGGGGAAACGGCGGATCAGTGGGGCGTGGTGGTTCCCAATCCGCCCCAGGCCGCGGCGGTGGCTGCGACCGATGCCGCTGGAGCCGCGGGCAGCACCGGCGGCCTGCCAAAGGCCGCCCGCCTGCGACCGGACTTCGACGTGGCGATGGACAAGCGCGCCGACTACCGTGCGATCGGTGCCGGAAGCAGCTCCAAAACGGTTTTGGCCGATGCTGATAACATGCCGGCTGCAGCTCCCGCGGTGGTGGGCGCCGATGATTCCGGCGGCGGCGTCAATTACGACGTCGCTCTCCAAGCGGGAAAAGAATTTCCGAGCCGCCCGCCGTCAGCATTCCCCGAGACGCTGCCCGCGCCTGAACCGGTGCCGGTGCCCCTGCCGTCGGGGCGCGTGGTGACTTCCGGCGGCGGCCAGCCGTTCAATACCGAGGCCTACGATTACGTCGCCGACAATGGCTTCCTCGCCGTCGCGCAGCACCCGCTTTCGACCTTCTCCGTCGATGTCGACACCGCGAGCTATAGCAACGTGCGGCGCTTCCTGGCCGGCGGCCGGCGGCCGCCGCGTGACGCCGTGCGCATCGAGGAGCTGGTCAACTATTTCACCTATGCCTACGCCGCGCCGAAACCGGCGGACCAGGATCCTTTCACCGCCTCGCTGGAAGTGGCGTCCGCGCCGTGGGCGCCGACCCACCGGCTGGTGCGCATCGGGCTGAAGGGCCGTGAGGTTCCCACCGCCGACCGCCCGGCTGCCAACCTGGTGTTCCTGATCGACGTCTCGGGTTCGATGGACGAGCCGAACAAGCTCCCGCTCGTGCAGGAGTCGCTGCGGATGCTGGTCGAAAAACTGAAGCCGGAGGATCGCGTCGCCATCGTCACCTATGCCGGCGAATCAGGCCTCGCGCTGCCGTCCACGCCTGTCAGTCACCGGCAGGAGATCCTCGACGCGCTCGATCGGCTCGAGGCCGGCGGTTCGACCAACGGCGGCATGGGCATCCAGCTCGCCTACGACGTGGCCAAGGCCAACTTCATCCCGGGCGGCGTCAACCGCGTCATCCTCGCCACCGACGGCGATTTCAACGTCGGGGTGACGGACCGCGGCGACCTCGTGCGCCTGATCGGGGAGAAGGCGAAAAGCGGCGTGTTTCTCACCGCCCTGGGGGTCGGCATGGGCAACTACAAGGACGCCACGCTCGAGCAGCTCGCCGGCCAGGGACACGGCGCCTATGCCTACCTCGACTCGGCGCGTGAGGCCCGCAAGGTCCTGGCGGAGCAGGTCAACGGCACGCTCGCAGTGATCGCACGGGACGTGAAGGTGCAGGTCGAGTTCAACCCGGTGCAGGTGCAGGCCTACCGCCTCATCGGCTACGAAGACCGCCTGCTCAAGCCGGAGGATTTCAACAACGACAAGATCGATGCCGGCGACATCGGCGCGGGCCACACGGTGACCGCCCTCTACGAGGTCATCCCCGCCGGCGTGGAATGGAAGCCGGAAGCCGGCGTCGATCCGCTGAAATACCAGAGACCAGAGGCCAGAGGTCAGAAGCCAGAAGTCGGAAGCCGGAAATCGGAAGCCAGGGGGGGCAGCGGCGAACTTTTGACGGTGAAGATCCGCTACCAGGCGCCGGAGGGCGGCGCGAGCAGGCTGCTGGAGTTTCCGCTCACGGACCGGGGCGGGGCCTTTGCCGACGCCAGCCCGGACTTCAAGTTTGCCGCGGCGGTGGCCGGCTTCGGCCTGGTGCTGCGCGACTCGCCGCACAAGGGCACGGCGACACTCGACCAGGTGCGGCACTGGGCCGAGCAGGGCACGGGTTCCGACGCCGGCGGCTACCGGGCCGAATTCATCTCGCTGGTCACACGCGCGGAAGAGATTTTTTCTTCACAGGGATAGGTTCGGCATTTGGACACAGAGGCCACAGAAGGAAACCGAGGGCACGGAGACAGCTAGAGCATCTTAAGTAAAGTCGTGGCCAAATTCTGAACTCGATTTTTAGCCACCAAAGAACTCAAGAAACACATTGCCAATCCATTCAGACTTTTCCTTTGCGATCTATATGTTCTTTCGTGGCTACACTTCAGGTTAAATCGCTATATACAACTAATGTGAACAGGAGGCGGTTTCCCGGAGCGTAAAGCCAAACCTAGCTTGGTTCACCAACACGCTCCGTCCATTTTATGAAACTCCGTGTCGCAGTTTTCGTTGGTCTCCTCTCTCTGTTCTGGGTGCCGCAGGCGGCCGCCGGCGAGGCTACGCCGTGGAAACGGGACGAGGTGGCAGAACATCGCTTCAAGCTGGCAAGCGGAGACAAGGTCACGGAATACAGTTTCGGCGCGAATGGGACGGTGCTGGCGGTGGTCGGACGGAAGAATGGACCGGTTACTGGCCCGGCGTGGCAATGGAGGGTTGAAGAGGGACGGCTGCAAATCCTCGAGGGTGATCGGGTAATCGAGAGTTTAATGCTTTTGAAGACCGAGGGGGAACCGTTACCGTAAGACGAAAATCAGGCGACGATGCGATCTTTGTCGTCACGTTGATAAATAAGCAGTGAACCCGCCCAACACCTGGCGCCATCGGGCCTTGGAGATGCCGGTTGAGAGCATCGACGATGCGCGGGACACCACCGGCTGAATCGTAGACTCCGAATATGCGCGAACCACCCACCGGCAGGACAAGGAAGGTGCATCCGTATCAATGGCTCTGGGAGCCGCTGGAGGAGGAGCCGACGTTCCTGCTGCGCCCGATGTTCGGCGGCAAGAGCGTCTATCTCGACGGCAAGCTGATGCTGTATTTCACCGCGAAGGAAGAACCGTGGCGCGGCGTGCTGGCCTGCACGGACCGCGCGCACCACGCGTCGCTGCGGGCGGAGTTTCCCGCGCTGGCGCCGCATCCGGTGCTGCCAAAGTGGCTGTACCTGCCGGAGAGCGCGGACAGCT
>JBAZMN010000184.1:0-4916 GCA_041649735.1 Opitutaceae bacterium
TCTTGCCTGCCATGCCGTAGCCTTGTGCGAAGGCCGGTCGCCTCCTCAGAATCGGGCGCAGCCCCTCGACAAGCTCGGGGCCCTGAGCGTAGTCGAACGGGCAAGCCTGCGCCCCTGCAATTTCTTCGGATCGCCTCTAAAGTTTCAGCCTGAGTCCGTCATACGCCAGCCGGATGCCGGGCGGAAGCGTGGCCTCGAAGGACTCGTGATCGACCGCATGCGTGAGGTGGGTGAGATAAGTGACCGGCGCGCCGAGTCCGCGCGCAACCTCGACGGCCTCCGGGATGTTCAAGTGCGTGGGATGCGGCTTCGGCCGCAGGCCGTCGAGCACGATCGCGTGCGCGCCGCGGGCCAGCGCCATCGCCTCGGCCGGCACGCGCTTGCAGTCGGTGTAGTAGACAAACTTGGCGCCGCTGCGGCGCTCCTCGAACACCAGGCCCAGCACATTCACCCCGCCGTGCGGGAGCAGCGTCGAACGGATGGTCCCCTGCTCCAGTTCCAGTACCGGCGGCAGCTCCGCGAGTTTGAAGGCCGGATAGCCGCGCACCACCGGCCGCTCCATGATCGCATAGGGATACATGGCGATCACCCGGCTCATGCCCTCGTCGGTGGAATAAACCGTCAGGGCGGCGCCGCCGAGCAGGTCGCAGAACCGCCGCAGGTCGTCCATGCCGGCAATGTGATCGGCGTGGCCGTGCGTGAGGATGAAGAGATCCAGCCGGTCGACCCCGTGGCGCAGGCACTGTTCGCGGAACTCCGGCGCGGCGTCGACCTGGATGTGCAGTCCGTCCATCACCACATGGATGCTGCAGCGCGTGCGGCGGTTGCGCGGATCGGTGGACGTGCAGACGGGACACGGACAGGCGATCATCGGCACGCCCTGCGAGGTCCCTGATCCGAGGATGATGACTTCCATGGTGTCGCCGAGTTATGCCAATCCCGGTTTCCGGATGCCAAACAAAATACCGCGCGGAAAACCGGCGGAAGGGACCCCACGCATCTGAAACTTGCTACCCCCGGCATCCCGCCACATCGTAAGGCCATGAAGCGGATTACGCTTGCTGCCCTGGTCCTGTTGCTCAGCGCGTGCCAGACGACGTCCTTCTCACCGCCGGTGAGGGACTATGCCGCGCTCGCCGCCGCGGCCGTCGCCAAATACACCATCACCGACAACGACGTCTATGGTTTTGCGCCGGAGGGGAAGCTCGATCCCAGGCTGGCGGTGCTGGAAAGCCACCCGGAGGGCAACTGGACCGTCTGCAAGGTGGCCGACAGGAAAAGCGGCTTTGACAGCGTCCTGGTGACGGTCGACCGGGCCGGCACGATCGTCCGGCTCCAGTTTTCCCGGCGATCGCACACGTCCCTGGGCTGGCACGATTTCATCGACAGTACCGACCAGGACCTGCAGTCGACCTACAAGGCGGTCCAGCGCATCGGGGACAATGACACCGTCGAGCTCACGGTCTACGTCGCGAACGACGAGACCGAGTGGAAGCAGCATTACATCCAGTATCTCCAGTTGATGGACGAACCCAACCACCTCGGGGCGCAGAACTGCTGGATCCTGCAGCCGCACCTCAGCCTGATCCAGGCGACGATCAAGCGGCAGGGTGCCGGGGCGCTGCTCCAGATCGACTTTCAGACCAAGCAGTACGCCGCCGCGCCGCCGGGCAAAGCCGGCCCGCCGAAACCCGCTGCGTCGGGGGATTGATCGCCGGACTGGCGTCTCATTCCTCGCAAGGTTCGATTCGCGTCGCCGGCGATCCGGACCCGTTCTGTGGACCCTTACCTGGTGTCCAAGCCGGCCAGGCGGGCGAATTCACGTTGCCGCTCATCAAAGGTCACGAATCGGCCGGCCCGCAAGGCCAGCGCCGAGGCGACATGCAGGATGTCCATGCCCCGGGCGCCCGATGCCTCCGTATGCCGACGGCCGAGAGCCTCGGCATATTTCAAGGCTTTGGGCCAGTCCAGCGGCGCGATGTGCAGCACACCCGCCGCCATGTCGCTTTCGAGATCATGCAGCGCCTTTTCTCGCTGCATGGTCGTGATCTGACGTCGGAATACGCACAACCGGATCGCATTGCGCAACTCATGCTCAATCAGTGGCGTAAGGAAAGCCGGCAGCAGCCGCGGCGCCTCTGACACCGCCCGCGCCGAGTTGGCATCCTGCACGTAAAGCGACACGAGAAAGCTCGTGTCCGCATAGACGGGAACCGCCATCAGTAGCGTCCCTTGTTGTCGGCCAGCAACTCCGCCATCGCCGCCGCCGGAACAATCTTGCCGCCGTAGATGGTGCGCAACCGGGCCCGGAAGTCGGGCACGACGGGTTTCCTCTTCGGCGCATCACCAGCCGGGGTGAGATTGGCCACGATCTTGCGGCGACGGGTGATGGCCACCTCGTGCCCGGAGTTGACCCAGGCCAGAACCTTGGGGAACTCGGTACGCAACTGGCGGACAGTGGCGGTCTTCATGTGAATCAATTTGTTTCACCAATAACCCAAGTCAAGGAGAGAACCCTTCTCGCCCGCAACCCTCCCTGCCGCAGCGACGCCACCGCCCCTGACCCGGGTCACGTCAGCGCGCCAATCACATCAATTTCCGCAGCCTGACCCGTTTTCAGACTTCCCCAGCCTGACCCGTTTTCAGACTTCCCGGGCCAAGGCCAGGAACGGCCGGCGTATGCCCGCCCCTCGCCGGCCGAGCTTTGCCGAAGCGGCTAAACGCGTGTCAGGGATGATGGAGGGCACCCCGACTTCTCCAGCCGTGAAGGCTTTGGCCCTCCCACAGTGACGTCAATGACCTGACGAATCGGGGACCTAAAGCGGGGTTGATTTTCCAGCCGTGACGGATGATGTTCCCGCCGTAAAAGCTGCCGCCAGAGCCGCGTTGAACCCGGCTCGATGAGGGTTGTCCTGCATCCCGAAGCAGAGCGGGAATTCACCGAAGCAGCCTGCTAGTTACCATTCCCATCCCAAATCATGAAAACATTCGTTTCCCACGTATCATTCGGGTTCTTTCGACTCATCGCTTTCGCAAGCATCGCCGTGTTTGGTCAGCCGGCCGCAAGTGCCTCAGGGCTTACCTATCATGTGGCGACTTCCGGTGATGATGACACCGGTGACGGCTCCAGTGCCAAGCCGTGGAAGACGATCCAAAAGGCCGCCAATCTTATGGCCGCGGGCGACACGTGCCTGATCCACGGCGGGATTTATCGGGAGACCGTCGTTCCGGCTCGCAGCGGCAAGCCCGATCACCCCATTACCTTCCAGGCCGCACCCGGCGAAAAGGTCACGGTCAGCGGCTGCGATGTGGTCACAGGCTGGGCGCCTCATTCGGGCGCAATCTATAAGAAGACCGGCCTGGCGCTTTCGCTCGACGGGTTGATGAACCAGATCTTTGTCGACGGCGAGCCGATGGTGCTGGCGCGGTGGCCCAATCGCACCAACTCCAGCATCTGGGACATGGAATACACGACGGCGACCGGAGGCGCCGTCCAGTCCCTCGTCGATAGCGAGCATCTCACGCAGCCGGACAACTATTGGGTCGGCGCCCTGCTCTGCGTCGAGCAGAGCGGCAACGCCGGCTTTTCCAACGGAGGCTGGTACCAGATCCGGACGACCGTGACCGGTTCCTCGCAAAGCGAGCACAGTCTGACCACGGTCGACTACGACCCCCACACTCCCCCGCCGGGGAAAGGGGCGAAGTATTTTCTGTGCAACAAGCTGGAGTGCCTCGATGCGCCGAAGGAGTGGTATTACGACCGCCAGCAATCCGTGCTCTACCTGCAGACGCCCAAAGGCGACAATCCGGGCGGTCACCTGGTCGAGGCCAAGCAAAGGCTTTATGGCTTCAATCTCGATGGGCGGGCCTACATCACCATCAAGGACATCAATCTCTTTGCCTGCACCATCGTCTGCCGGGGTGATGCGAATCACTGCAATATCGATCACATCAATGCCGACTATTACTGGTGGAGCATGGTGGAGAACACCAACTGGATCTACCGGGACTCGGGCATCGTCCTGCTTGGCAGCTACAACACGCTGAGAAACAGCGTTCTCACCCGCAGTTCAGACGACGGTGTCGTGCTGGGCGGGGTTCACAATAACGTCATCAACAATCTGATTCAGGACGTGGCCTATGGCGGGCTCCAGGCCATGGGCGTCAGGATCAGGGGTGGTTGGAATCTGGCCAGCCACAACACCATCCATGACGTCGGCAAGAATGGTATCGGTTCCGTCACGAACGGACTATATCACTGTGTGATCGAATATAATTCGATCGCGAACACCTCCCGGATGGCGAATGACATGGGGGCGATTTATATCGGTGGCCTCGCCACGGAAAACACCGAGTTTCACCACAACATTGCGCACGATCCCAGCCCGACCGCCGCCTACACATCCGGTTTCTATTTTGACGGGGATACGAACGGGCTGATCGTCTATCGCAATATCATTTATGGCCACTACACCGTGGCGAACCTCCAGGTGAACCATCCCTGTGAGGACTCGTTGTTTATCAACAATACGCTGTATGATTATTCCAAGATCTGGGCTGACCTGACGTGGAGCTGGTCCAGCAACATCGGCTGCTATTTTGTAAACAACATCTGCGTCGATCGGTGTGACATCCCGGATTGGGGGGCGATCTTCACCCATAACCTCACTTCGGGAGACCCGAGGCTGGCAAATCCTCCGGTCGATTTTACACCAAAGCCCGGTTCTCCCTGCATCGATGCGGGCATGGTTTTCGAAGGGGTCACGGAGGGATACGCGGGCAAGGCCCCGGATATCGGCGCCGTGGAGAGCGGTGCGCCGGACTGGCAGCGGCAGGTGGGGCATAATTTCGAAAATCCCCCGGACGCCAAGTGGTCGGCCGGCAATTTCCGTTTCAGGAATCGCGTCGAAAACCCC
>JBAZMN010000185.1:0-4911 GCA_041649735.1 Opitutaceae bacterium
CGGGCCTCGCGATGACAAGACAAACTGACCCACTACCGGGCTTTGCGCTCCTTGAGCTTTTGTGGCCGGACGATGCGGCAGATTGAGGATCCAGCCTGCACCCGAGGCTGGGGTGGACACGACAATCGGCTGCTGTTTTGGGAGGCGGATCGTTTTCGCGAGCGCGGTGCAGGAGCGCCACTGAGCGCCGGCCGGGACAGGCTGAAGCTTTTTGGCGTGCCAATTAAGACAGGTTGTCCAGTACGCCGATAATCGGCCGGGGTGGGTTGCAAAACGATTTTTTTGTTTTCCCAGTACGGGTGGCTGTCTTGACCGGATAGCTTTCTGACTCTTCGCCGGCAGAGCCAAGCCCAACCGTATGCTCCCCAGTATTCTTCCGATTTTACGACGCTTTGCGGACGATCACGCTCCGGCGACGGGAATCATGAAGCCTGGATGCTGCCATTCGTCCTCTTGGCCCTGACCGCCCTCTTTCTTATCCCATGAACCGCTACCCCAACCACGCCCACCCCAGTCCCCTGAATATCCAGAGCCTGCTGCTGCGCCCCCGGTACTGGAGCCCGGAGCAGCGTATTCACTATCGCGACGACTACTCCCACACCTATGCGGAGTTCTTCAAGCGCGTGGCGCAACTCGCCAATCTTCTGCACCGGTTGGGGGTAAAACGCGGCGATGCGATCGGTGTGCTGGACTGGGACAGCCATCGTTATTTCGAGCTTTTCTTCGCCGTGCCGATGTGTGGCGCCGTCCTCCACACGGTCAACATCCGGCTCTCACCGGAGCAGATCCTCTACACCATCAATCACGCGGAGGACGTCGTGCTTTTTGTGCATGACGATTTCCGGGCTCAGGTGGACAAGATGTGCTCCTCCCTGACCAGCGTGCGCTCGATCGTCCGCCTCTGCGACCCGGGCGCGGAGCCGCCGGCGGACAGCTATGAGCCGCGTCTGGCGGCGGAACCGGCCACCTATGATTTTCCCGACCTCGACGAGAACACGGTCGCGACCACATTCTACACCACGGGCACGACCGGCGATCCCAAGGGCGTTTTTTTCACCCACCGGCAGTTGATGCTGCACACGCTTGGCGTGGGCCTGGGGCTGGCGGCCTTCGGCGACCCGTTCTCATTCCGCCAGGACGACGTGTACATGCCGCTGACCCCCATGTTCCATGTGCATTCGTGGGGCATGCCCTACATCGCCACGCTGCTCGGCGTGAAGCAGGTTTACCCCGGCCGCTATGAACCGGAACGCCTGCTGCGCCTGTTGCTGGAGCATCGCGTCACGGTGACCCATGGCGTCCCGACCTTGCTGCACATGGTGGTCACCCAGGCCACGAACGCCGGCGTGCGCCTCAACGGCCTGAAAATGCTCGTGGCCGGTTCGGCGCTTTCGCGCGGCCTGTGCGAACGCGCGCGCGAACGCGGCATCATCGCCACCACCGCCTACGGCATGTCGGAAACCTGCCCGCTCCTCACCGTCAGCCACCTCAAACCCGCCCAGGCCGGGGCATCCGACGAGGAGCGCCTGGGCCTCTTTACGGTCACGGGTTTTCCGCTGCCGCTGATCGAAACCCGCATCCTCGACGAGAAGGGCGCGGCCCTGCCTCCCGGCCCGGACCACGTGGGCGAGCTGGTCGTGCGCGGGCCCTGGCTGACCGCCGGTTATGCGCGCAACGAGGAGCGCTCGCGCGAACTCTGGCGCGGCGGCTGGCTGCACACCGGCGACGTGGCGTATCGCGATGAGGCCGGCTACGTGCACCTCACGGACCGGCTCAAGGATGTGATCAAATCCGGCGGCGAATGGGTCTCCTCGCTCGAACTGGAAAACCTGCTCAGCCAGCACGCAAGCGTGAACGAAGTCGCCGTCGTCGGCACCAAGGATGAACGCTGGGGCGAGCGCCCCGTGGCCTTCGTGGTCCTGCGCCCCGGCGTGGCGGCGGAAATCGCCGGCGCGGCGCTGCGTGACCACCTGCGGATTTTTGTCAGCAAGGGGGTGTTGCAACGCTGGGCCGTGCCCGATGAGATCCGCTTCGTCACCGAATTGCCCAAGACCAGTGTCGGCAAACTCAACAAACGCGCGCTCCGGGCGACGCTGACCACGACTTGACCCCCTTTTATCCCAGAAAGGCCGCCGTCATCGGAGCCGGCACGATGGGGGCGCAGATCGCGGCGCACCTCGCCAATGTCGGCCTCTCCGTGCTCCTCCTCGACGTCGTGCCGGCCGAACTCACGCCTGACGAACAGGCCCGCGGCCTCACGCTCGCCTCGCCGGTGGTGCGCAACCGCGTGGTCCGCTTGCTCTTCGAGCGGATGAAGAAGCTCTCGCCGGCGCCGCTCTTCACGCCCGAGACCGCCGGACTCATCACGCTGGGCAACGTCGAGGACAACCTCGCCGACATCGCGACCGCCGACTGGATCGTCGAGGCGGTGCTCGAACGCATGGATCTGAAGCAGGCCCTGCATGCGAAAATCGCGGCCCGGGCGCGGCCCGACGCACTGGTCACGACCAACACCTCCGGCCTGCCGATCCAGCGCATGGTCGGGGGCCTGCCGCTGGAATACCGCCGCCGTTTTTTCGCCGCGCATTTCTTCAACCCGCCGCGCTACATGCGCCTGCTGGAGCTGGTGCCGACGCCCGACACGGATCCCGACCGGCTGCGCCAGTTTGCCGCCTTCGCCGAGGCGGTGCTGGGCAAGGGGGTGGTCGTGGCCAAGGACACGCCCTGCTTCATCGGCAATCGCATCGGCTGCTTCGACCTGCAAACGGTGCTCTGGCTCGCGCAGACCGAGGGGTTGACGGTCGACGCCGTCGACGCGCTCACCGGACCGCTCATCGGCCGCCCGTCGAGCGCCACGTTCCGCCTCTTCGATCTCGTGGGCATCGACCTGATGGCGCAGCTCGGCCGCAACCTGCAGGAACTGCTGTCCGACCCCGATGAGAAAAAAAACTTCGCGGCACCCTCCTTCATCGGCGAGATGCTCCAGCGCGGCTGGTGGGGGGAGAAGAAAGGCCAGGGCTTCTACCGGCGCGTGCAAACCGAGAAGGGCCGGGAGATCCAGGCGCTCGATCTGCGCACCCTCGAATATCGTCCGCCACCGCCGCCCGCGTGGCCGGAGCTGGCGGCCGTGGGCAAGATCCCGGACCTGGGCGCCCGCCTCCGCGAACTTTGCGCCCTGGACAGTCCGGCCGGCCGCTTTGCCTGGAAGCACCTCAGCGCCGTGCTGTGCTACACGGCCGACCGCATTCCGGAGATCGCCGACGACGTGGCCGCGGTCGACAACGCTTTGAAGTGGGGCTTCAACTGGCAGCGCGGTCCGTTTGAGCTGTGGGATGCGCTGGACGTGGCCGCGGTGGCGCGCCGCCTCGAGGCCGAAGGCCGCCGGATTCCCGCGCTGGTGGCGAGCCTGCTCGCCGGCGGCCGGACGGGTTTCTACCGCCGGCAGGAGGGCAAGCTTTTTTACTACGCGGCCGGCCGGCGCGACGACGTGGAGAGCCGTCCGGCGCCCAAGGCCATCGCGCTGTCGCAGCGGCGCGAGGCCGGGGGTCTCGTGCGCGAAAACGCCGCGGCGAGCCTGCTCGATCTGGGCGACGGCGTCGCCGGCCTCGAATTCCACACCAAGATGAACGTGATCGGCGAGGAAACGCTCGCGCTCCTCGACGATTCGCTTGCGGCCGTGCGCCGGAATTTCACCGGACTCGTGATCGGCAACCAGGGGCCGCATTTTTCGGCCGGGGCCAACCTCAAGGAGTTCGCCGCCCACATCGAAGCCGACCGCTGGGATGAACTGCGCCGCATGCTCAAACGGTTCCAGGTGGCGACCAGCACGCTCCGCCAGTTCGAGAAGCCCGTGGTGGCGGCCGTGCACGGCTACGCGCTGGGCGGCGGGTGTGAGTTTGCGCTGGGCTGTGATCATGTCGTCGCCGCGGTTGAAACCAACCTGGGATTGCCGGAGGCGGGCATCGGCCTCATTCCCGGCGCGCACGGCACGAAGGAAATGCTCGTCCGCTGCACCGACGGCGTGCTGCGCAACGATGATCCCGATTACCTGGCCGGCGTGCGCCTGGCCTGGGAGACGGTTTTCCAGGGGAGGATCTCCACGAGCGCTTTCGAGGCGGAGAAGCTGCGTTACCTGCGTCCCGGCGAGTGGACGCCCGTCTTCAACCGTGACTGGTTGATCGGCGAGGCGAAGGCGAAGGTCCTGCAGCTCGCCGACGGCTACCGGCCGCGTCCGCCGCGCACCGACATCCCGGCCGTGGGCCAGACCGGCCTGGCGCTTTTCCAGTCGGTCCTGCACGCCCGGCGGGTGGCCGGCCAGATCAGCGAGCACGACCAGACGGTCGGGCGGAAGCTCGCGCACGTCCTCTGCGGCGGCGATCTCACCGGCCTGCAGTTCGTGCCGGAAAGCTACATCCTCGAACTCGAGCACGAGGCCTTTCTCAGTCTTTGCGGCGAGGCCCGGACCCTGGAGCGCATCCGGCACACGCTCAAAACAGGCAAACCGCTGAAAAACTGATCATGCGCGAGGCCTACATTGTTTCCGCGGTCCGCACCCCCGTCGGCAAGGCGCCGAACGGCCGGCTCCGCACCGTCCGCGGCGACGATCTCGGCGCCCTCGTCGTGCGCGAAGTGCTGGCCCGCGCCCCGGGCGTGGCGGACGCAGAGGTTGAGGACGTGATCCTCGGCTGCGCGATGCCCGAGGGCGCGCAGGGCTTCAATCTCGGCCGCGTCGTCGCCCAGCGCGCCGGCCTGCCCGACACCGTGCCCGGCTTCACCGTCAACCGCTGCTGCACGTCGGGGCTCGAGGCCATCGCCATCGGCGCGCAGCGCATCCTCAGCGGCATGGCCGACGTGATCATCGCCGGCGGCGCGGAGAATATGAGCCAGGTGCCGATGTTCGGCCACCGCACG
>JBAZMN010000186.1:0-4908 GCA_041649735.1 Opitutaceae bacterium
GCGGGTAGACCAAAGGCACCGCGCCCGGTCCGTAGCCGGTCCACGGCCGGTCGCAACCCATCAACCAGCCGGCCTCGAGCATGGCTTCGCGCTGGCGATTGCTCTCGCTCGCGATGCTGCTCCACTGTCCGTGGCAGATCAGACCGCGCAGGCGGGGGTTGAGACCGGCGAGCATGCCGCCGGCGAGAACGAGACCCAAAAGGATCGGCAAATACCGGCGCTGCGGCGCCGGCGACCAGCCGAGCCAGAACCCGGCGGCACAGACGAGGGCGACGAGCAGGCCAGCCACCCCGCCACGGCTGGAGGTGGTCGGGACCAGGACGGCCGCAAGCAGGGCGGCACCCAGCCAGACACCGCGTTCCCAGCGCCGGGTCATCAATCCCAGCGCGGCCAGCCAGGGCACGGCCAGGACCGCGAAACCCGCGGTGTAGACATAGTGTCCGAGCGGCTCTGCATTGGGTATGGCCAGGGCGGCAGGCCAGGGCCGGCCGGCCGCACGGGCCGGGAGCACGGCGTATCCCAGCCACATCGCCAGGCTGGTCACGACGAACAACAGCATCAGGACGCCGGCGAGACGGCCGATCAATGGCAACCGCCGGGCGCGCTCCTCCGGGCCGTGTTCGATCCAGTTCAGGAAGAGGTAGGCGAGGCACACCGTGGCGACATTCGTCAGCGCGGCGTTGAGGCTTTGCGGGCGGAACGGGCTGAACAAAGCGGACACGACGCTGCCGGCTGCCAACAGGACCAGCCCGGCGTCCAACCAGCCGCCGAAACGTTGCAGGGGCGTGCGGCCGGCCAGCAGGTTCCAGGCTAAAATGACGACGGGCGCCACCAACAGCACCTGCCAGTAGAAGAACCACGGCCAGGCGTAGAAACGCGTCGCGGCGTTGAAGTTGAGCGAAAGCGCGGTGAACAGGGCGGCCGCGAGCAAAGCCAGCGAGGAGAAGAATTTCGTCAACAAGGTGCTGGGGCGGCCGTCGGGCATGAGTCCACAGGCATCTCAATCATTCGCCCCGCGGCCGGCAAGGCAGGTTTGATCCCTCCTGCGGCCTTGACGCTCAAGGGCGGCGGAAGGCATGTTGCTGCAATGCCCGAGGTCGAAACCACGTCCAAAAAGGGGTTGTTCGTCGCCGTTGCCCTGCTGGGCGTAATCGCCGTCGCCGCCGCCGTGTTGATCCTGCGCGGGATGGATGTGAAGGCGCTGGTGGTTCAAGGCATGGCGATCATTGGCAGCGCCGGCCCGTGGGTGTTCTTTACGGCGATGGCGGTGTTGCCGGCGGCGGGTTTTCCTTTGCTGGCCTTTGCCTTGCCCGCCGGTCCGGCCTTCAGCGGGCAGCTCGGACTCGGCGGTGTGCTCGTGGCCTATGGCACGGCCATCGCCGTCAATCTCGCACTGACCTACTGGCTGGCCGCCCACGCGCTGCGCCCCTGGGTGGAGCGGTTGGTGGCGCGCGCCGGCTATAAAATCCCGCACGTGGCAAAGGAAGAACAGGTCGAGGTGACGCTGCTCCTGCGCATCACCCCCGGTCCGCCGTTTTTTTTGCAGAGCTATCTTCTCGGGCTGGGGCGGGTGGCTTTCCTCACCTATATGTGGGTGTCCTGGTCGGTCGCGATGGCTTATGGCGTGGGGTTTGTGGTCTTCGGCGATGCCATCATGCATGGCCGGGCGCGCATGGCCATTCTCGGCATGAGCCTGCTCGTGACCGCGGTGATTGTGGTCCACCTTGTCCGAAAGCATTATGGCAAAGGACGCGTCCAATCTGCCCGCTGACGACCGTGAGCGCGTAGAGACCGTCAGCGAGTTCACGCGGCGGGTGAAGGCGCTGCTGGAGGAAAACCTGCGGCCGTGCTGGGTGCGGGGCGAGGTGTCAAACCTTCGGGCCCAGGCGAGCGGGCATGTTTATTTCACACTCAAGGATGCCGCGGCGCAGCTGGCGTGCGTGCTTTTCCGTGGGGACGCCGGGCGGCAGTCGGTGGCGCTGCGCGATGGGTTGCAGGTGCTGGCCTACGGGGAGGTCAGCGTATATGAACAGCGCGGCCAGTATCAGCTCATCGTCCGGGTGCTGCTGGAGGACGGGGTGGGGCGTTTGCGGCAGGAGTTTGAACGGCTGAAGCAACGGTTGGCTGACGAGGGTCTGTTTGCGGCCGAGCGCAAGATCGCAATTCCCCGGATGCCGGCGACGGTGGCTTTCATCACCTCGCCGACCGGTGCGGCGGTGCAGGACTTCATTCGCATCCTGCAGCGGCGCGGTTGGCGTGGCCGGCTCGTCGTCCTGCCGGCCAAAGTGCAGGGCGAGGGCGCCGCGGCCGAGATGATCGAGATGGTAAAACTGGCGGAAGCGCTCGGCATCTTCGATCTGCTGGTGATCGGGCGCGGTGGCGGAAGCCTGGAGGATCTGTGGGCCTTCAACGAGGAGCCGCTGGTACGCGCCGTGGCGGCCTGCCCCGTGCCGATCATCTCGGCGGTGGGACACGAGATCGACTTCACCCTGTGCGATTTTGCCGCGGACGTGCGCGCGGAGACGCCGAGCGCCGCGGCGGAACTGATCTCGAGCAATTATCTGGACGGGTTTGAGCGGATCAAGCGCGCCGCGGACGGAATGGAGGCCACCTTGGCGAACGCCCGGGAACGCGCCCGGGAGCGGCTGGATCATGCCCGCAGCCGGTTGCGCCTGCTCTCGCCCCAGGCCTTCATCGAGCAGGGCCACCTGCGGCTTGATGATTTTACCAATCGGGCGGCGGCCGCGCTCCGGACCGGGGTCCAGATACACCGCCAGCGGCTGACGGTCTTGGCGGGGCGTTATCGCACCTGTTCGCCCGGGCCCAGGATCGGCCTTGAATCGCACCGGTTGCTCGCCTTGTGGAAACGCCTGCAGGCGGCCAGCCCGCAGTCAGTGCTCAACCGCGGCTTCGTCATCGTTCGCGACGAGCAGGGGCGGCCGGTGTCGCGGCGGGTCGCGGTGAAAGCAAACCAGCGGCTCACAAATGAATTTGCCGACGGCAACGTGCGAGTGCGGGCCGAGTGAACCACCGGCTTCGCTAAACTTTCGGAAGCTTCACCCACTTCGCGCCGAGGCGGGCGCTCTTTACGGCGGTTTCGATGAAGGCCATGCCAATCACGCCGTCGTCGATCGTGGGGAAATCGAGATCCTTCGGCCGCGGCCGGCCTTCAACCTCCGCGACGATGGCGCGGAAGGCTTCGCGGTAAATGTTGCCGAAAGCTTCAAGGTAACCCTCGGGGTGGCCGGGGGGAATACGGGTGGCTTTTTGCGCCTGATCGCACAGGTAACCATTGCCCCGGCGGTAAATGCGCCGCGGCTGGTCGGGATACTTTACGATCAGCTCGTTCGGATGCTCCTGATACCACTCCAGCCCGGCCTTGGCGCCGTACACGCGGATGTTGAGATTGTTTTCGTCGCCGACGCAGATTTGCGAGGCGTGCAGCAGACCCTTGGCTCCGCCGTGGAAACGCAGCAGGATGCTGCCGTCGTCGTCGAGCTTCCGGCCGCGCACGAAGATGGTGAGGTCGGCACACAACGAATTGATCCGCAGGCCGGTGATGTAGCGGGCCAGGTTCTCGGCATGGGTGCCGATGTCGCCGATGCAGCCGGCCGCCCCGCTGCGCTTCGGGTCCGTCCGCCAGGATGCCTGTTTCTGACCGGTGCCTTCGAGGTAGGAGCTCAGCCAGCCCTGGGGATACTCCACCACGACCTTGCGCACGGGCCCGAGCTCACCGCGGCGCACCATTTCGCGGGCCTGCTTCACCATCGCGTTGCCTGTGTAATTGTGGGTGAGCACCAGGACCTTCCGGGACCGGCGCACAATGGCGCGGAGCTGCAACGCCTCCCGGAGATTGAAGGTGGCGGGCTTGTCGAGCACGACATGGAAGCCGCTTTCAAGAAAGAGCTTGGCCGGAGGAAAATGTTGGTGATTGGGCGTGACGATGACGACGAAGTCGAGGCGCCGGTCGGCGGGCATCCGCGCTTCCGCGGCGGCCATTTCGACATAACTGCCGTAAACGCGGGCAGGGTCGAGGAACAGGTCGCCGCCCGAAACCCGGGAACGTGCCGGGTCGGCGGAAAAAGCGCCGGCCACCAGTTCCGCCTGGCCATCCATGATCGCGGCGAGGCGATGCACGGCGCCGATGAACGCACCGCGACCGCCGCCGATCATGCCGAAACGAAGTTTACGGTTCATGATTATTTCTGTTCGAACGCAGCGTCGAACGCAACGGCGCTGCGAGGAAAATCAAGCCGGCGCACGAAGGCGGCGGCCTCGGTGGCGCCGTGCACGCGGTCCATGCGGATGTCCTCCCATTCCACGGAAAGCGGTCCGCGGTAGCCGACGTCATTGAGGGCGACGATGATGTCCTCGAACCTGATGTCGCCGCGGCCGGGCGAGCGGAAGTCCCATTGCCGGCGCGGATCGCCGAAGGGCACATGCCCGCCAAACACACCCACGCTGCCGTCGCCGTGACCCCACCAGACATCCTTCATGTGCACATGGTAAATACGGTTACCGAACACCCGGATGAATTTCACGTAATCGACCCCCTGGTAGCCAAGATGCGAAGGGTCGTAGTTGAAGCCGAAACGCCGGTGGCCTTTCACCGCGGTCACTGCCCGCTGGGCGGAGGCGGTATCGAAGGCGATCTCGGTGGGATGCACCTCGAGTGCAAAGTTCACGTTCAGCTTGTCGAAGGCGCCCAGGATTGGGCGGAAGCGGCGCCCAAAGTCAGCGAACCCTTGGTCCCAATAGTCCTGCGAGGTCGGCGGGAATGCGTAGAGCGCATGCCAGATTGAGGAGCCCGTGAAGCCATTGACGACCGCAGGGGTGCTGTCGCCCGGTTTGCGGCCCGGCTTCGCATCGAAGAAGGCGCGGGCGGCCTTGCCGGCGGTGATCATTTTC
>JBAZMN010000187.1:0-4885 GCA_041649735.1 Opitutaceae bacterium
GCAAACAGCGCCAGGCCCGTCCCCTGCCGGATTTCGCGCGCGGTCATCCCGTGGAGCGCGCCGCGACGCCACAGCGCCAACAGCGCCGCGCCCAGGATGAAGCGCGGCGCCAGCATGCAGGCCGTGATGAACCAGCTGCCGCTGCCCGGCAGCAACTGCTGGTGGGCCAGTGCGATCGCCTTGATGAGCGGGAAGCTCAGACCCCAATAGACGTTGGCCAGCACGAGCATCAGCACGGCGCGGATATGGCTCGGGGCGGATGACGGTGTCGGCATGGCGGGAAGTCATGCAGTCTACGCCGCTCCCGGAAGTCCCGGCGAATCAAATTGGCTCCGTGGCCGGAGCAGCGGCGCGACAAAGCTTCTCCGCTCGGTCAACCGTTTGGTCCAGCCCGCCGCACCACTTCACCGGGGCGGGGACACATCGCCCAGGCGGCGACGCAGAGCCGCCTCGAGATCGGCCGGCGTGAAGGGTCGGGCCAGGCAGTCGTTGACCCCGCCGGTCATGATCCGCAGGCGCTGGGCCTCCTGCGCATCAGCCGCCATCGCGATGATCCAGATGCCTTGGTTGGGCAGACCGGCCTTGCCCCGCCGGATTTGCTCGATGACGGCGAAACCGTCGACTTCGGGCAGGTGCAGATCGAGCAGCACCAGGTCGTAGATGCCGTGGTCCAGCCGGGTCAGCGCCAGGCGGCCGTCTTCCGCGAGATCCCAGTGGCAGCCGAGATTCTCGAGAATCTTCTGGGTGAGCCGCTGATTGACGGGATTATCCTCCACCAGCAGCACGCGCAGATCGAGTCCGCCGGCGGATCGGGGGCCGGGGGCCGGCAAGGCGGAGACCTCCGGCTGGAGGCTGGCGGCGAGCAGGGCCAGCAGGGCTCCGTGCCGGGCCGGTTTGCGCACAATGGCCCGGAAGGATCCACGCAGGACGTCGCGTTCCTCTGCGGAAAAATCGACCGGAATCAAGGCCACCAGCGGCCGCGACGACAGCTCCGGCCGCTCCTGCAGCACTTGCCGCCAAGCCTCCGCCTCGCTGGCAGCGAGGTCGATGATGGCCAGATCCCACCGCTCGGCGGCCAGCTGCTCCCGCCGGCAGGCGAGCGCGCGTGCGCCCCAGGATTCCGCCAGCCGGACCAGCTCGCCACACAACGGAACCGAATCGTCGACCACGGCGAGGGTGCGTCCCTGCAGGGCGGATGCATCCTGTGTCTCGGCGGATCCGGTCTCGGCCGGCATCTCGCCGGCGGCGATCGTGAAAGTAAACGTCGTGCCGCGGCCGACCTCGCTCACGACCGAAATCTCGCCTCCCATCATCTGCACCAGGCTTTGACTGATCGCGAGACCAAGGCCGGCGCCTCCGTATTTCCGCGTGGAGGAGGAATCAATCTGGCTGAAAGGCTTGAAAAGCTTCGCCTGATTTTCGGGCGCAACGCCGATCCCCGTGTCGCGCACGGCGAAGGTCAGCAGCCGCGGGCGGACCGACGCCGGCCCAGCGGAGGGAGAAGGGAGAGGCCGGCCCTCCGGCAGCGGCTCCGATCGCACCGTCACTTCGATTTCACCGGTGGCGGTGAACTTGATGGCATTGCCGACGAGGTTGAACAGCACCTGGCGCAGGCGGCCGGCATCAGCCAACACCATCGCCGGCACGTCCGCGGCAACAGAGTGAAGCAGTTCGAGGCGCTTTTCGGCGGCGCGGGCCGCGAGCAGTTCGAAGGCGGCTTCCACGCACTCCAGCGGGGCGCACGGCTGCGGCTCCAGGCTCAGGCGGCCCGCGTCGATCTTCGAGTAGTCCAGCACGTCGCTGGTCAGCTGCAGCAGCGACTCCCCGCTGTCGCGGATGGTCTGGACGCATTCACGCTGTTCAGCGGCCAGAGGCGTGTCGAGCAGCAGGCTCGTAAACCCGATGATGCCGTTGAGCGGCGTGCGGATTTCGTGACCCATCATCGCGAGGAACTGTCCCTTGGCGCGTTCGCCCGCCTCGGCGCGCTCCTTGGCATAGACGAGGGCCGCCTCGACCTGCTTCCGCTCGGTGACATCCTCGATGACAACGATGACATAGGTGAGACGGCCTGCCTCGTCGAAGACCGGCGAGGCGACAACGCGTGCAGGATAGGTGCTGCCATCCCGGCGGCGGTTGACGGTCTCACCGAGCCAGGTGCGGCCGGCACAGGCGGCACTGAAGATCTCTTCAAACTGCCCGTCGGCCGCCTCGCTGGAGGCCAGGGTGCCGAGGGGTTGTCCGAGAATATCCTCGCGGCGCCAGCCGGTGATAACGCACAAGCCGGCGTTGACGTATTCGATGCGACGGTCGAGGCCGGTGGTAGCGACCGCCAATCGGCTTTGCTCAACCGCTTGGGAGAGCTTGCGAATGAGACGGCTCTGCTCCCGCCGGCGCCGAAAGCCCAGGAACGCCCCCAATGGAAGGCCCAACAGCAACCAGGTTAAAATCGCGGTCTGCAGTCCGCTCACCCACTGATCACGCTGCCAGTGATCCGTCGTCATCTCGAGGGCCAGAATTTCCCGGGAACCGGCCGGGGGCGTCTCCCCGATGAGCGCATATCCGGTGATCCAGGTTCCTGAAGGGTCAACCTGCAGGCCGCCAAAGGCGGGAAGCGGCCCTTGGAGAATCGCCTGCCGGCCCGGCTGGCGGACGCTGCCGGCATACCGGTCACCGGGGTTGGAAATCCTTCGTGAGTCTGGTGGCTCGGAGTCAGCGAGGAGAACGGCTTCCCCTGTCCCGAGCGAATAACGGAAAAGGCAGACCGACCGGACTCCCGGATTGACCTGCCGGAGCCGCGCGAGCCGGGCCTTGATTGAAAGATAAATGGGATTGGCAAAATCGGCGGGTGTGCCGGTCAGCCCTCTTGTCTCTTCAGGGTGAAAGGCGACCGCGCAGCGCTGGGTATCGTCGAGCACTTCGCGCAGAAACCGGGAGCGGACCCTCTGCATCTGCCACCAGCCCATTCCGAGCCCGGTCACGACAACAAGCGTCAAGATCAGCAACAGCGGACGGCGGGCGGATAGCGACATGATGGGCGCGTTATGACCGTACCCATCATTGGGCTCAACAGAGGGTGGTGCAATCTCTGAATAATTTTCCCGGCCTATTCGCAGTTTGCGAATCCCTCGGGGCAGCAGATGACGAAAGCCGTCGAGAGACGTGCCCCAAAGTGGCAATGATCGGCGGCGCGACCGATTCGGGTGGGCGCACACCCGGCCCGCGGCCCTGCGCCGGGCCGCCGCGCCGATCTTGAGGCTGTGAAGATATTCTCCGCGCGCAAATCGACTCGCGCATGCCGATGCACCCGATTCACCGGCGCCGCCAAAACCCACCCCAGGAAAATCGAGCACCAGAAGTACGCCACGGTTTCCTCCTGCAGGCATCGCAACCAGTGCTGGAGTTTCCAGAGTCCGGTATCTCAACCCGGGGTGAACCCCTTATTTACAAGCTTTAATCGAGCCGACATTATCTGCGCCCCTAACCTGGCGAACAGTCTGTTCCCTCACCACCATCCGTAAGCACGGTCCTAGTCTACCCCGAATACAGAGGACCACCCCAGAGTGATCTATAGATAGCTATCTTACCCAAAATCTTGGAGAAATATTCCTATGGTTGGGAATATTTTTATAAGACATTTCCAATTTCTCCGTAACTCAAACTAATAGAAGGAGATTATGCAAAATGAACCGAGATAACCAAACTGACCGTATAAGCAGTAGGCCGGCAAAGATATGGAGCAGTGTCCTGTTTGCCGTTTTGCTGCCCTTCGGGGCACCAAGCGCAAACGCGCATACCGTGTCCCCCGTCAATCCGAATGCCACACAATCAACGAGGGACGTTGTCAACTGGCTCGCGCACCTGCCCAACCGGTTGGACAACAAGGTGACCTCCGGCTTCTTTGGTGGCTACTCCGCCTGGACGTTTTCGACTACCCAGTTGGATGCCTTGTACACCGCGACGGGACAGTATCCCGGCATATTTGGCGCCGACTACGGCGCGGGCTGGGCAACGGCCGACGATCCGACGACACTGATTGACTATTCGTGCAACGGCACGCTTGAGACATATTGGAACAATGGGGGGCTGGTGACGATCAGCGTCCATTATCCGAGTCCAGGTTACGCCAACGGCGGCAACCTGAATACCCATCTGTCAAACTTCGCGGATTTGCTCAATCCGGCCACAGATACCGGCGCCCGGTGGCGAGCTTATCTCGACAAAACGGCACAGGGACTGGCGGCCCTGCAAACTGCCGGCGTGACGGTACTCTGGCGACCGTTCCATGAGATGAATGGCAGCTGGTTCTGGTGGGGCACCCAAGACGCCAACACGTTCAAGAACGTCTGGATCGACATGTACAACTACTTCACGACCACCAAGGGGCTCAATAATTTGATCTGGGTTTACGCGCCAGACTTCGGTCCTGGAAGCTGGACGTCGTATTATCCAGGCGCCGCCTATGTCGACATGGTCGGTCTCGACGTTTACGATGACAACCCGGGATCGAGTGTGACTCTGGCCTCGGCCTATAATTCGATGACGGGGCTTGGAAAGACATTCGCGTTTACCGAAATCGGCCCCGACACCCAGGGCAGCTTTGACTATTATAAATGGGCCAATGCGTTCTGGCAGAAGTTTCGGAAGGCGACCTACTTCTATGCCTGGAACGACGGGTGGGCGCCGCAGAGCAATCAGAACTCCTGGGCGTTGATGAACGATCCGTGGATCGTCAACCGCGGCGAGATCAGTCTAGGGAGCCTCACCGAACCGGTTAACATCCTCTACGATTTTGAAGGAGGATCGACCCAATCCTGGAACAAATCGAACGTAACGGGAGGACCGTGGTCGGTGACTGAATGGTGGGTCAGTCGCGGCTATACGCTGA
>JBAZMN010000188.1:0-4885 GCA_041649735.1 Opitutaceae bacterium
CCCTGTATGCGGACCAGCTGGTCTATGAGCCCGGCAAACGGCTCCTCGGCGAACACGGGCAGGTCGGGCTCGGTGACTTCCGGTTGCTCGCGCTGCCGAAGTTCGACCAGTCGCTCGAGCACGTGCCTATTTCCACCGTGACAGCCCGCGTCGGCTATCGGAGCAACCTCGGCGCCTACGTCGACTTGGGCCTGCGTCTGCCGGTGTGGCCGGATATCGATCTCGGCGCGGACGTCGGAGAGTACACCAACCGCGGTCCGATGGCCGGCCCGACCGGCGAGTATCACCACGACGCGGACGGGCAGACCATCACGGGCAGCTTCAGTTCGGGCTTCATCCACGACCATGGCAACCGGCAGAGCGACCTGCTCGGAAGGGCGATTCCGGCCGACCGCGGATATTTCGAATGGCGTCACCAGCAGATCATCGACGACCGCTTCACGCTCACCGGCCAGTTTTCCTGGTGGCAGGACTCCGACGTCATGCGCGATTTTCGCCCCAGTCAGTTCTATCCCGTGCAACAGCCGGACTCGTTCCTGGAGGCGGCCTACGCGGGCGGAAATTACACCCTCGACCTCTTCACGCGCCTGGCGCCGAACAATTTCGAGGTCGTGCCGCAGCGGCTGCCGGAAATCCGCTTCGATCTCCTGCCGCTGCCGATCGGCGGCGGCCTGTACGAGCGCTTCAATGCGAGTTTCGCCATGCTGCAGGAGGATCCCCTGCTCACCGGCTCCACCGTGCGCAGCAACCGTCTCGACGCCTTCTACTCGATCTCGCGCCCGATCGCACCGACCGGCTGGCTGAGCATTACGCCGGTGGCCGGTGGCCGCATGACCTCCTACCTCAAGGCCACGGGCGGACGCGACACCTACACCCGCTGGCTGGGCGAACTCGGCGTCGATGCGGAGCTGCATGCCAGCGGCACCTTCGACTACCACAATGAACTCTGGCACATCGACGGCCTGCGGCATCTCCTGACACCGGAACTGTCCTACCGTTATATTCCGGAGGCGGACCGCGGCCAGTCCTTCATCCCCCTGATCGATCAGGAGGTGTTTTCCACCCAGCTTCCGTCCCTCGATCTCGGAGACGTCCGCAACCTCGATCAGCTGGGCGGCATGCATACGCTGCGGTTGAGCCTCGCCAATGTCCTGCAGACCCGCGACGCAACGTACGGATCGCGCGATCTCATCGACTTCAACCTGGCTTCCGATGTGCACTTCTCCACCCAGCCCGGGCAGCGGCGGTGGTCTGAAATTTACACCGAGCTGGGACTCACACCCGCGCCGTGGCTGCGGTTCGAGCTGTTTCAACGGCTCTCCGCCCACACCCTCGCGCTCCGGGAGCTCAATACAGGCCTGGAGTTCCGGGACCGGGACTGGTGGGCGTTGCGGCTATCGTCGGCCTACCTGCAGGACGAGATCGAGCAATATTATCTCGAATATGAACAGCGCGTGAACGAAGTCTGGAAGGGCTTCACCCGGCTGCGTTACGATGCCCGCGCCCGGCGCTGGAACGAGCTGTCCCTTGGCCTCCGGCAGAACCTCAGCAACACCTGGAACATCCGCTATGAAGTATCGTGGTATCAAGGCCGGCAACGCGAAGGCGCGTTTGGCTTCAACATTGCGGTCGATCTGATCCGGTTTTGATCGGCCCGCCGCGCGCCGACTGCCACCGGCCCTCCCCTCGCGGTGACGGGGTGATGCCTTTCTGATGATGTCCTCCATCGTCCGCAACCAGCAGCTGACCTTCCTCCGCATATGGGAGGGTCTGCGGCCGCATGTGCCGGCCGATCGCAACCTGCCGGTGCGCATCCAGGAGGCGCTCCGTCGCCGTGAATTCGGTTCCCGTGACCGGCGGCTGTATCGCGAACTGATCTACACCGCGCTGCGCTATTGGCCGTGGATGGAGGAGCTGGCCGCCCGCGACAAGGACGAGGCGATGCGCGCCGTGGCCTGGCTTGCCGCCGACACGCCGGCCACCCAGGCGGTGAGAGAGACACTCCTCGCCGGCTGGCCGCCGCTGCCGCCAGCCATTTCCGCACGGGCGGAGCGCCTTGCCGTCAACAGCCGATTGCTCCCGGACTGGTTCCGCAGCCACTGCGCGGCGGCGTTTGTCCCGCCCAACCTCGAGGTACTGCACAGCCGCGCCCCGCTGTGGATCCGCCTGCAGACCGACGTGCCCGACGACGTCTGGGCCGAATTTACAGATCGAGGCTGGCGGTGGCGCCGGTCGAAAACATGGCCCGAAGCCGGCGAAATCCTGGATGAGGCTGATGTGACCGCAACCACGGCCTATCACGAGGGGAAATTTGAGATTCAAGATCTGGGTTCGCAGCTGGTGCTCGCCAGCGTGGAAATCCCCCGCGGCGGACGCTGGCTCGACGCCTGCGCCGGAGCCGGCGGCAAGGCCCTTCAGCTGGGCCGGCTCCTGGGCCCGGATGGGCGCGTGGATGCCTTTGATGTCCGCACTGAGGCGCTGGCCGAGCTTCGCCAGCGGGCGCACCGCGGGGGTTTCACCAACATCCGGACGCTGGCGCGGGCCCCAATAGGGGCAGACTATGATGGTGTGCTGGTGGACGCCCCCTGCAGCGGCAGCGGCACGTGGCGGCGCGCTCCCCATCTGAAATGGTGCACGACGCCCGCCGATATTGAAACCCAGGCCGGCCGGCAGCAGGAGCTGTTGGAACGCTTCAGCCGGCTGGTCCGCCCGGGCGGCCGGCTGATCTACGCGACCTGCTCGCTCAGCCGACAGGAAAACCAGCGGGTCGTGGCGGCGTTCCTCCGCACCCATCCGGACTTCGCGGCCCTTCCTCCCGCCCGCACGTTCGGCGGCCCGACCGAGGACAACGGTCTCGTGATCCTGCCGGCGCAACACGACACGGACGGTTTTTTTGCTGCCACCCTGCAGCACCGGCGCTGATTTTTCCGTTGCGCGACCCGTCCTTCTCACCCATCCCGTCCCCGTGGTTCCCGACGCCGACTATCGCATCAAACTCCAGGTCTTTGAAGGCCCGCTCGATCTGCTCCTGTTCCTCATCCGAAAGAACGAGCTGGATATCTACGATATTCCCATCGAGCAGGTCACCCGGCAGTATCTGGAGGCACTTTTTGCCATGCAGCAGCTCGATCTCGAACTGGCCGGTGAATTTTTCGTGATGGCGGCCACGCTGATGGAAATCAAAAGCCGCCTGCTCCTGCCCAAGGACCTGCAGGCGGTCGATCCCAACGCCACCGACGAGGAGGAGATGGATCCGCGCTGGGAACTGGTCCACCAGCTCATCCAATACCGCAAATTCAAGGAAGCCGCCGGCGAACTCGGCCGGCTGGCCGGTGAGCGGCAGGACCTGATCGTCCGCTATGTCTCCACGCTTTCCGACCGCAGCGACCGGCCGCTCATGCACGCCGACCGCATCGAGCTCTGGAACGTCTTCAACGTGGTGCTCCGCCGCCTGGCCGAGAAGCTGGTCGTCGGCGAGATCCATGACGAACAGGTAACCGTCGCCGACCAGATGGAGATGCTGCTGGCGCGCCTCCGGACCCAGCCGCGGTTCGTCTTCTCTGAGCTCTTCTCCGCCACCATCAGTCTGCGCACGCTCGTCGCCACCTTTCTCGCCGTGCTGGAACTCACCCGTCTCAGGCGCCTGCGCATCCGGCAGGATGAGGCCTTTGCCGATATTTTTTGCGAGGCGGTGACAGAGAACGCGCTTGAAACACCGGACACTCCGGGCACCTTGACGGCGTGAAACCTGTGCGAAAACGGAAGAAGAAAGCGCATGCCGCGCTGCTCGGGGTCGGCCTTGACAACAAGGACGGCCACAAGCGCATCACGACCGGCGAGCAGTTTGCCATCATCGGCGGCTCGGAGGAGACGCATGAGCGCATGACCGAGACCGTCGTCAAGACCTTCGAGGAACTGAAGCAGATCGGCAAACCCCTCGCCGAGGTCGAGCCGAAGGAACTTTCCGAAATCATCCAGCGATCGACTCCCCGCTAAAGCATCCGCCTTTCTTGACTCTGCAACCGTCCCGCAAACAGTAACAGCCATGTCCGCCACCATCGCTCATCTGACCACCGCCAATTTCAAGGATACGATCAACGCCGCCGCCACGCCCGTGCTCGTGGATTTTTGGGCTCCCTGGTGCGGGCCCTGCAAGATGCTCGCTCCCATTCTTGAGGAGCTGGCCGCTGAACTCGCCGGCAAGCTCACCATCTACAAGGTGAACACCGACGAGAGCGGCGAACTTGCCGCCCAGCACGGCATCCGGGCCATTCCCACGCTCCTGCTCTTCAAGGGCGGACAGATCGCCGACCAGTTTGTGGGGGTGATGGACAAGGCCACGCTGAAAGCGAAAGTTTCCGCCAAGCTCTGAGCGAGCTGCGTCCCATCGCTTTCCCTGTCCGCCGGCCGGCGGATTTTTTATTTTCCGGCCCCAAGCAGGGCGGCCAGGATGATCGCATAACCCGCCAGATAAGCGCCGCACCGGCCCAGCAACGCAATGAGTTCGCCTGGACCCGTCGCCCGGCACAGCGCCCGCGCCTGCCAGAATCCGGCCAGGGCAAAAAACAGCGCCGCGCCCAGGCCCGCCGGCAGGCTGTAGCACCCGCGCAGTGCCAGCAGCATCGGAACGACCGTGGCCGCAGCATGAGCAAGCACGAACTGCCCTTGCGCGAAGCGCTTTCCGAAGCGCACCACCAGCGTCCGTTTTCCGGCCTTCGCATCGGTTCCGGCGTCGCGATAGTTGTTCACCAGGAGGATGTTCGTCGTGAGTGCGCCGACCGCCACGGACGCCAGCACGGCGTCCACGCTCACGCGGCCGGCCTGCACGTAAAAGGTGACACACACCGCGATCAGGCCGAAAAAGACAAAGACGAAAACATCGCCA
>JBAZMN010000189.1:0-4877 GCA_041649735.1 Opitutaceae bacterium
GTAGTAGTTCACGTAAGCCTGGTTGACGACGCGGTAGCCGCCGGGGGTCGGATACCGGCCGGTGAAATACCAGTCGCCGGTGTGATTGGGCACCGCGGCGTGGAGGTTTTCGATGGTCTGGTAGAGGATCTGGACCGGCCCCTTCCACTCGAGGTTGCGCGGCTGGACCAGCTCGACGATCTTGGCGGAAATCTCCTCCGGCGTGAACGGCTCGTAGATCTTGCGCACGTGGTTCACGGTGTTGGCCCGCCCGTCCTGCAGGTCCTGGCGGCACAGTCCGTAGACCTCCTCCAGCAGGTCACCCTGGCCGCGCTCCTTGAGCAGCGCGATCGTCGCCTCGAAGGCGATGAACTTGGCCAGCTCCGACATGTCGATGCCGTAGCAGTCGGGATACCGGATCTGCGGCGCGGTGGAGACGATGACGATCTTCCTCGGGTTGAGCCGCGAGAGGATGCGGATGATGGAGTGCCGGAGCGTGGTGCCGCGCACGATCGAGTCGTCGACCACCACAAGGTTGTCCGTCGGCTTCACCGAGCCGTAGAAGATGTCGTAGACGTGGGAGGCGAGATCGTTGCGCCACTTCTCCTGCCCGATGAAGGTGCGGATCTTGACGTCCTTGCTCACGACCTTCTCGGCGTGCGGCCAGTTGCGCAGGATCAGGTCGTCGAGCAGTTCCTCGGTGAGCGTGCCCTGCCGCGCCGCGCCGAGGATGGCCGCCTTGACCTCGTCGCGCCGGCGCAGGCGCAGCGCCTCCAGCAGGCCGTAATAGGCGACCTCCGCGGTGTTGGGGATGAAGCCGATGACCGTGTTCTGGTAGTCGCGGCCGACCGCCTGGAGCACCTGGTCGGCCAGGCGGGCGCCGAGCGCCTTGCGCTCGCGGTAGATGTCGAGGTCGTTGCCGCGGGAGAAATAGATGCGCTCGAAGGAGCAGGAGGCCCGCGGCAGCGGCGCGGTGAAGGCCGTCGAGGCCAGCGCGCCGTTCTTCTTGATGACGACGACATGACCCGGCTGCACCTCGTGGACCGCCTCCGCCCCGGCGTCGAACACGGTCATGAGCGGCGCGCGCTCCGAGGCAAAGGCGATGACCTCGTCGTTCTGGAAATAGTGGCAGGGCCGGATGCCCGTGGGGTCGCGCACCACGAAGGCGTCGCCGTTGCCGATGAGGCCGGCGAGCGTGTAGCCGCCGTCCAGGTTCTGGGAGGCGCGGGTGACGACCCGGGCGATGTCGAGCTCCTCGCTGATGCGCCGCGTGATCTCGGCGCCGGGCAGGCCGCGGGTGCGGAGCAGGCGGTAGAGGTCCTCGTGCTCCTCGTCGAGGAAGAAGCCGATTTTTTCCAACACCGCCTGGGTATCGGTGGCGAAGATCGGATGCTGACCCATGCCGATCAGGCTGTCGTTCAGCTCCTTCGTGTTGGTCATGTTGAAGTTTCCCCCCAACATCAGATTCCGCGTCGGCCAGGGGCTGCGCCGGAAATAGGGATGACACGCGCTCAGGCTGTAGCCGCCGGAGGTGCCGTAGCGCAGGTGACCGAGGTAGAGTTCCGCGCCGAAATCGAAGTGCTTTTTGACCGTGTCCGGAAATTCCGGGTGGATGGTGCCGCCGGCGACCTTGTCGGCGTACTGTTTGAGCAGATCCTTGAAGATGCGGTCGAGCGGGTTGGCCTTGATGTTGCGCTCGCGGAACATGAACGGCTCGCCCGCGGGCATGTCGAGCTTGACGCAGGCCACGCCGGCGCCGTCCTGGCCGCGATTGTGCTGCTTCTCCATCAGGAGAAACAACTTGAAGAAGCCCCACAACGGCGTGCCGTACTTCTCCTGGTACCAGGCAAGCGGCTTGAGCAGCCGTACAAGAGCGACGCCGCATTCGTGCCTTACCGGTTCGCTCATGTCCTCTCCTCCCCGTCGACGCCGCGGCCCGTCCCGACCCGTCCCCCCAAGGCCGCAGTTTGCCTGTCGGGCGGGTTTTGCCGGGACGTTCGGTGATTGTTCATCCTCGCGGGTGACTGAAACCATCCATTCCGCCGACCCGCCGGGTTTCGTCAACGGCTTTCTGGCTCAAGTGCCGACCGGCGCGTCCCGGATCACGGAAGACCCGCGGCAGAAACCAGATAAGGCGCGCTGCAGATTCACCTTCCGAGGAGAACGCATCCGGCAGGCCGGCCTCCCGGACGACATGTCAACTATTAGTTGACATGTTGCCGGGCACATTTCGCCTGAGGGAGACGGGCGGGCAGCACTTTGTCGGCCATGAGGTTTTCCCGCGCCGGCTTCCGCCGGTTGCCCTCAGCCTCCTTGACCGCGCCGGTGATGTTTGCGAGCGTGCCTTACCTTCGACCATGCTGATCCTCCGCGGCTCACCGGCCCTCTCTCCTTTCCGCCTCCAGAAACTTCTTCAGGATCTCACCGCTGCCGTTCAGTCGCACGGTAACATGCCCGTCCGGGCCCTCAGCGCCCAGTTTGTCCACCTGGTCGAGCTGGACGGTGAATTGACCGCCGCTGAACACGGCGTCCTCGAAAAACTCCTCACCTACGGCCCGCGCCGCGCCGTCGTCCCTGTCGCCGGCCTCGTCCAGATCGTGGCCCCCCGGCCCGGCACCATCTCGCCCTGGTCATCCAAGGCCACCGATATCGCCCACATCTGCGGCCTGGCCAAGGTCAGACGCGTCGAACGCGTCATCGAATACACGATTGCAGTGGCCGGCGAAGGTGAAGGGCGAAGGGCGAAAGGCGAAAGCCAGAGACCGGAGGCAAACACCGGTTCCTCCCATCGCCCATCGCCGCTGACCCTGGGCGCCGCCCAGCGGACCGCCCTGGCCGCCCGCCTCCACGACCGCATGACCCAGGCCGTTTTCGGCGATCTCGCCGCCTGTGAGGTCCTCTTCCGCCACGAGACCCCGCGACCGCTGACCACGGTTCCCGTCCTCGCCCGGGGCCGCGCCGCCCTCGTCGAAGCCGACCGGGCGCTCGGCCTCGCCCTGGCCGACGATGAAATCGACTACCTCGTCAAGAGCTTCACCAGCCTCGGCCGCGACCCCAACGACATCGAACTGATGATGTTCGCCCAGGCCAACTCCGAGCACTGCCGCCACAAGATTTTCAACGCCACCTGGGATCTCGACGGCCGGAAATGCGACCGCTCGCTGTTCCAGATGATCAAACACACCCACGAGCTGCACCGCGACGGCATCCTCTCCGCCTACCGGGACAATGCCGCCGTTCTGGCCGGCAGCCGCGGCGGCCGTTTCTACGCCGACCCGCGCACCAACGAATACGTCGCCCGCGACGAGGACATCCACCTCCTCTGCAAGGTCGAGACCCACAATCACCCCACCGCCATCTCCCCCTTCCCCGGCGCCGCCACCGGCTCCGGCGGCGAGATCCGCGACGAGGGCGCCACCGGCCGCGGCGCCAAACCCAAGGCCGGCCTCACCGGCTTCACCGTCTCCAACCTCAAGCTCCCCGGCGCCGTCCAACCGTGGGAAAAGGACCACGGCAAGCCCGGCCGCATCGTCTCCGCCCTCGACATCATGATCGAGGGCCCGCTCGGTGGCGCCGCCTTCAACAACGAGTTCGGCCGTCCCGCCATCAACGGCTATTTCCGCACCTTCGAGGCCGAAGTGCCCGCGGCGGCTGTAGCCGGGGTCGCCGACCCCGGCCTCGCCGCTGCAGACAGCTTAAAGCCAAAAGCTGAAAGCTTACCGCTCCCCTCGACGGAACTGCGCGGGTACCACAAGCCCATCATGGTGGCTGGCGGCCTCGGCAACATCCGAGATCCGCACATCCGGAAGGGCGAGATCAGGCCCGGCGACAAGCTCGTCGTCCTCGGCGGACCCGCGATGCTCATCGGCCTCGGCGGCGGCGCGGCCAGTTCCCTGGCCAGCGGCTCGGGGGATGCGGATCTCGATTTTGCCAGCGTACAACGCGACAACGCCGAGATGCAGCGCCGCTGCCAGGAGGTCATCGACCGCTGCTGGGCCCTCGGCGACGACAATCCCATTGCCTTCATCCACGACGTTGGCGCCGGCGGCCTCTCCAACGCCCTGCCCGAACTTGTCAACGACGGCGGGCGCGGCGGGCGCTTCAATCTCCGCCAGATTCCCAACGACGAGCCGGGCATGAGCCCGCTCGAGATCTGGTGCAACGAGGCCCAGGAGCGCTACGTCCTCGCCGTTCCCGCCGCCCGCATCGACATCTTCCAAAAACTCTGCGAGCGCGAGCGCTGCCCCTGCGCGGTCGTCGGCGAGGCCACGGTGGAGAAACGACTCGTCCTCGAAGATCCGCGCTTCCGCAACACGCCCATCGACCTGCCCCTCGAGGTGCTGCTCGGCAAACCGCCGCGCATGCACCGCTCGGAGGTTTCGCGCCGGCGTCCTCTGCTTCCCCTTTCACTTTCACTTTCACTCGGCGAAGCCGTCCGCCGCGTCCTCGCCCATCCGGCCGTCGCCGACAAGACCTTCCTCATCTCCATCGGCGACCGCACCGTGGGCGGGCTCATCTGCCGCGACCAGATGGTCGGCCCATGGCAGGTGCCCGTGGCCGACTGCGGGGTCACCGCCGCCGCCTTCGACGTCTGCACCGGCGAGGCCATGGCCATGGGCGAGCGCACGCCCGTCGCCGTCAACAACGCCGCGGCCTCGGCCCGCCTCGCCGTCGGCGAAGCCCTGACCAACCTCGCCGCCGCGCAGGTCGGCGACCTCGGCAAGGTCAACCTCTCCGCCAACTGGATGGCCGCGCCGGCCGTGCCCGGCGATGCCGCCGACCTCTATGCCGCCGTCCAGGCCGTGGGCCTGGAGCTCTGCCCCGCCCTCGGCATCACCATTCCCGTCGGCAAGGATTCCATGAGCATGAGCACCGTCTGGCAGGACGACGGCCGGCAA
>JBAZMN010000190.1:0-4854 GCA_041649735.1 Opitutaceae bacterium
ATCCAGCCCTGCGCTTCGAGGCGGTAGAGGGCGGGGTAGAGCGAACCCTGCTCCACCTGCAGCACCTCGGCCGACATTTGCCGGATGCGGATCGAGATGCCAAAGCCGTGCATCGGCTCCAGCTGGAGCGATTTCAGGATGAGCATGTCGAGGGTGCCTTGCAGCAGATCGGGCGGTTCTCCTTTGGCCATGATGTCCTCCTAGATGTTCGACAGGAGGAAACTGGACTCTCTCCTGTAGAACGTCAAGGAGAGAGGCGCGTCCGCCAAGCGAGAGCAACTCGGCTAATTCCAACGGAAGGATTTCTTCTGGGGGCGAACTATGACTTTGAAAGGCCGGCGCCGGCGCGCATTAATCGGAGACACACTTCATGGACTGCCGGCCTCTTTGCGGCGCGTGTTGCATCGCGCCGTCCATCTCGTCACCGATCCCGGGCATGCCGCACGGCAAACCGGCAGGTATTCCCTGTGTGCAATTGCTGCCTGATTATCGCTGCGCACTGTTTGGCCGGCCCGAACGGCCGGCGGTGTGCGTGAGCCTGCGGCCGACCGAGGAGATGTGCGGAAGCGGACGCGAAGACGCGATGCATTATCTCACGGCCCTCGAAAGGGTGACATTACCATCCGCAGGAGATGCCTGTCGGCCGTAGCCTCTAGCGCAGACGGATGCACGAGAAGGCGCTGGCCTGCCTCACGCGGTTGGACCCGGGGCCGCGCCCATGGCGGACGGGGCGAGCTTGGCGAAGAAGTCCCGCGTGAGGTCGGGGCGGTGGCGCACCGTCAGCACGTCGTAGAGCTTGGCGAGCTGACGCTCGACCTGTTCCAGGCGCGGTTCGTCGGAGACCAGCAGCAGCATGCGGCTCGTGGAGCCATCATCGACCGGCACGCAGACGATGGCTTCGAGGTTGAAGCCCCGGCGCGCGAACAACCCCGTGATGTGGGACATCGTGCCGGGATGATTGCGCACGCGCAGTGCAAGCACGGCGGCGGCCGTCGCTTCCGGTTTGTCCTGTGATGCGGGGCAAGTTTCCGGGAATCCGGCCGGCTCTAGCCCCGAAGACATGTCAACTAATAGTTGACGTGTGGTAGAGGCCGGATTTTCCGGAGCAGGTGGAGAGGCAGGGTGGTCAGGCATGGGAGGAGGTGAGTTCAGGTTCGGCGATCATCTGCCGGTTGGCGGCGCCGGGAGGCACCATCGGAAAGACGTTGGCCCGCTCGTGGATGGGAATGTCGATCACGCACGGACCGGGGGCGGCCAGCGCCCCGGCGAGGTCGGCGAGCGGATCGCGGTCTGCGTCCAGCCGGATACCGCGCAGGCCGAAGGCTCGCGCGAGCGCGGCGAAATCAGGCACGGTGGTGAAATGCGAGGCCACGTAGCGCCGGCCGTAGAACAGCTCCTGCTGCTGGCGCACGAGGCCGAGCTGGGCGTTGTTAAAGATCAGCACGGCCACGGGCAGCCCGAGTTCGGCCAGGGTGGCGAGTTCCTGGATGTTCATCAGGATGGAGCCATCGCCGCTCACGCACACCACGCGACGATCAGGGGCGGCGAGCCCGGCGCCGATGGCGGCGGGCAGGCCGAAGCCCATCGTCCCCAGTCCGCCCGAGGTGAGCAGCGTGCGCGGCCGGCGGACCGGGTAGGCCTGCGCCACCCACATCTGGTGCTGGCCCACGTCGGTGGTGACGATGGTGTCCGGCGGCAGGATTTCGCCGAGGAAACGGCAGAGGTTGATCGGATTCAGCGGATCTTCGGTCCGCGGTGGCGCGGTCAGTGGATGCGTCTCCCGGAGTTCGGCGGCCCTCGCCCGCCAGGCAGGATGATTTTGGGTCGGCAGGCGGTCGAGGAGACGGCGCAGGATGTCAGCCGCGTCGCCCACGAGGCCAAGGGAAGCGGATTTGATTTTCCCGATTTCGGCGGCGTCGATGTCGATGTGGATGATCGTCGCGTGCGGACAGAATTCGGCGGCCTTGCCGGTGGCACGATCGTCGAAGCGCGCGCCGATGGCCACCAGCAGGTCGGCCTCCTCGAGCAAAAAGTTGGCGCCCTTGGTGGCATGCATGCCGAGCATGCCCATGAACAAGGGATCATCGGGGGGCATGGCGCCGAGGGCCATGAGCGTGCAGACGACCGGCGCCGAGATCCGGCGGGCGAGCTGCTGGGCGAGATCCGCCGCGCCGGCCGTGATCACGCCGCCGCCAAGATAGAGAACGGGCCGGCGGGCTCCGGCCAGCAGGCGCACCACCGCGTCGATGCGTTCCTCCGGACAGGCCGGGCTGGGGACCGGGCCGCCGGGAGCCGGCCACGCGTGCACCTCCGTGGCGGCGACCTGCACATCCTTGGGCACGTCGATGGCCACGGGGCCGGGCCGGCCGGATTCGGCGAGTTGGAAGGCGAGCGGCACGATTTCGAGCAACTCGGCCGGATGGCGCACGAGAAAGTTGTGCTTCGTGACCGGCAGCGTGAGCCCGTAGGTGTCGACCTCCTGAAAGGCATCGGTGCCGATCAGCGCCTGCGGCACCTGGCCGGTGATGGCCACGAGCGGCACGGAGTCGAGCCGGGCGTCGGCGATCGCCGTGAGGAGGTTGGTTGCACCCGGTCCGGAAGTCGCGAGGCAGACCCCGGCCCGGCCGGTGACGCGGGCCATGCCCTGGGCGATGAAGCCGGCGCCCTGTTCATGGCGCGTCAGGATGTGGCGGATGGCGTTCTGTGATCCCGCAGCGTGCAGCGCGTCGTAGAGCGGCAGGCTGGCCCCGCCGGGAATGCCCGCAAGGGTATGGACACCCTGCCGTTCGAGCAGCGTGCGCAGGAGGTTGGCTCCGGTGATTTTCATGGTGGTTGGCGGTTTTGAGCCCGCTCCTTTGCCGCGAACCGGTCGGGGCCAAAAAAAGCCCCCTCCGGTGCGACACCGGAGGGGGCAAAGTCAGATGAACAATCAGGACCCTCGCGGCACGCGGAAGAGCGTAACGACGATGACAGCGACCACGAGGGCGAGGCCGAGGGATGGAAGAATCGTCGTACCGGAGGATTTCATGAACGGGGGTTAAAAAGGGCGAAGCCGGGACGGGTGTCAAGGCCGCAGCCGACCCCTCAGTGGCTCTGGGATCGTCCGCAACCGAGAAAAGGGGGCGACCGCTTTGATGTAACGATCGTTACACCGAAGCGGTCATGAGAACTACCGCATTTCCATACGCCTTGCGAGCTGTCGGCTGACGCTGAGGCCAGATTGTCGGCCGGATATCCCCGGGGAACGCTACTCGCCGGCCTCGTGCGCCGCCTTGAAGGCCAGCGCCGCCGCGGCGCCGCCGATCAGCTCGGCCACAAGGTAAATGCCGAGCTGGCTGAACTTTTCCGCGCCCATGATCACGACGCCGAGGCCCACAGCAGGATTAAAGGCGCCGCCCGAGATGCCGCCCACCGCGACCGCGCCGACAAAGACGGTGAAACCGATGGCGAGTCCGTAGAACGAGTTGCCGGCGGTGCCCCTGGCCGTAGCGGTGTTCAACACCGTCCAGGCAAGAGCGAAGGTGAAGAGGAACTCGACCACCAGCGAGGGGCCAACCGCATGCGAAGCCGAACCCAGCAAGGGCTTGCCCTTGAGCGCAACCACGATGAGCGCGGCGAGCAGTCCGGCGGCGAGCTGCGCCACCCAATAGGGCAGGGCGTCCCTGGTGTCGCATTTACCGCGCAGCCAGACGGCCAGGGTGACGGCGGGATTGAAATGCCCGCCGGAGACATGCCCGCCGGCAAAGATCATGACCATGAGCACGGAACCGATGGCCAGAGGGGCGAGCGGTCCCGACGCCGTGCCGACGGTGAACACGAGGAAAAAAGTACCGATGAATTCGACGAAATATTTCTTCATGAGGTTGAGGGGTTGATTGACCTTGTGTCCGGCTTGATCATCGAGTCGAGCGCGAATCGCGACGGTCCGTGGCAGCCGGCCGGCCCCGGGCGCCGCGGAAGCGATGGGATCGCCGGCTGCGACCGTGCCCGGCCGGTTCAGGCACGACCGAATGAAATCCCATGCCGGCGGGGCAAGGCTGGTTATCCTCAAACTTTTGTAAGAATCGTACTGCCGCGTTGCCTCACGGCCCGGGTTCGCCTAGGTAACCCCGCCATGCATGATCAGATTGCCGTGATCCAGGGCGACATCACCACGCTGGCCGTCGATGCCATCGTCAACGCGGCCAACGAATCGCTGCGCGGTGGTGGCGGCGTGGACGGGGCGATCCATCGCGCGGCGGGACCCGCCCTGCTGACTGAATGCCGCAAGCTGGGCGGCTGTCCGACCGGGCAGGCGAAGCTCACCCGCGGTCACAATCTGCCGGCGAAATACATCATTCATACGGTCGGCCCGGTCTGGCGCGGCGGGGCGACGGGCGAACCCGATCTGCTGGCCGCCTGCTACCGCAACTCCCTGCAGCTGGCGCAAAAAAAAGGACTGGCGAGCATCGCCTTTCCGTCGATCAGCACCGGCGTTTACGGTTATCCCATCGCCCTGGCCTGTCGCATCGCGCTGCGCACCACCCGGGCTTTCCTGGAGCGTCATACACGGCCGCGCATCGTGACGTTTGTCTGCTTTTCCGCCCACGATCTTGACGAATACAGGCTGGCCTTGGACGAGATTATGAACGGCGGCGCGCACTTGCATCCGGTGGTGTAGTAAAGCCCGGGGCCTTGATCCCCGGCGCGGACGGGTCGGGCTCCGGTCTGCCGTCCAAGACGGCGGTGCCGGATCACCCGGCCGCGCTTGCGGGAATACCGGAGGTGGCTTCAGTCTCCCATGGGTCATGAGACCGATCGCTTTATTGCTGGCCGCGCTGGGGCTTGCCCATGCCACCATCGCCCTGGCCGGGG
>JBAZMN010000191.1:0-4847 GCA_041649735.1 Opitutaceae bacterium
CAGGCACGTTTTGAGTTCTACTACGAGATGCATCGCCGCGTCCTGGAAGCGGCTGGCGGGTTGATCGATTTCGCCCACATCGGCGAGGATCTGGGCAACCAGCGCGGCCCGATGATCGGCAAGGATTTGTTCGAGCGCCACTTTGCGCCGAAATTCAAGGAATACTTTGACATGGCCCACCGCCATGGCGCCCGCACGATGATGCATATGTGCGGTTGCGTGGAGTCCTTCCTGCCGCGGCTGATCGAACTGGGGTTGGATGTTCAGGACGTGGTGCAACCGACGACTCCCGAGATGGACATTGCCTTTCTCCAAAAGCGTTATGGCGATCGGCTGGTTTTTTGCGGGACCATGTGTGTCCAGTCCACCTTGGCTCACGGCAGTGTCGCCGAGGTGGAACACGAGGTGAAGCGCCGGTTGGAACTCTTTCCCCGGGGGGGCTTGTTTCTCGGGCCGACTCACGCCATCCAGGTCGGCTCACCACTGGCAAATATCCTGGCACTCTATCGCACTGCCGGTTCGTTGATGGAAAAGGCGGATGATTCTATTCTCGCCATCGCCGGTGGCGCCGAACCGGGAAAAGTCAACCTCTCGAAACTCTTCTAGCCTCGGGTAGAGGCCCAAGATCCCCGCTCAAGTCGCATCAGTATCAGGGCAGGTCAGAACTTCAATCATTATGGATGGGAAGATTCCGTGAACTACTTATGAACTATTCCATCCGCATGTTGCGCACAGGGACGATTGATGTGCCCTACCCGGAAGTTTACTGGATGGAGCGTTTTCATGAATGGACGACGCTCGAATTTCAGATGGGTGTCATCAAAGGAGGAGGAAAGACCGTCATCGTCAACACAGGTTTTCCCGAAGATATCAGCGAGCTGGCCAAAGCGTGGCGCGACTTCCTTGGAGACCGTGCGAACCTACGACGGCCGGATGATTGGGAAACGCGGGTGGCACTGCCGGCCATCGGTATTAACCCGGCAGAGGTTGATTATGTGCTGATTACGCCTATCCAACTTTATGCCACCGGCAATCTTCGGCAATTCTCGAGCGCAAAGATCTGTGTGTCGCGTCGTGGCTGGATCGAGGATGTGATCGCTCCGAGCTATCCCCACCACGTGCCGCGTCAGGGGTGCATCTCCGACGAGCATTTGCTGTGGCTCATGGGTGAAAACCAGAAAAACCTCCGGTTGCTCGACGATGTAGACGAGTTACTGCCGGGGCTCACCTGCCGCTGGGTGGGAGCGCATCATCGGTCTTCGATGCTGGTTGAAATCCAAACGGCGCAGGGACTTGTCATGCTCTCGGATTGTGCCTTCCATTTTGCGAACGTCGAAGAAGGGCGTCCGCTGGGAATCGCGGAAAGTATTATCGAAGCACACGCCGCATACGACGACATCCGGCGGCGCACCCGACATTTTATCCCGCTCTATGAGCCGCAAATCCATCAGCGGTATCCCGGAGGGATCGTCGCATGAAGATCGTCGATATCAAGGTCACCGAGCTGCAGTTTTCCCAGTCCCCCGATACACTCAAGAAACACTTGTGCACCCCGACCTCGAAATTTCGGGACGCATTGGCTGGCAATGTCCGCTGGTTCGGGCCGGTAGCGCTTACGCTGGTGGAGGTGTTCACGGATGACGGCGTCACCGGCCTCGGCAGCATTGGCGGCTTCACGTCCGCGGGCACGGAGGTGGTAAACACTTACCTCAAGCCGCTGGCGGTCGGCGAGTCGCCTTTCAATACTGAGTTGCTCTGGGATAAAATGTATCGCTCGACGGTGCGTTTTGGACGCAAAGGCGCCGTGGTTGCGGCCATAAGCGCCATCGATATCGCCTGTTGGGATATCAAGGGCAAGGCGCTCGGCCAGCCCGTCTACAATCTTCTCGGAGGGAAAACCAAGGAGCGAGTGCCTGCCTATGCCAGCCGGCTCTATGCGCTCGACGATCTCGACCGGTTGGCCGCGGAGGCGAAAGACTATGTGCAACAAGGCTTCCGGGTTCTGAAACAGCGCTTTGGTTTTGGCCCGGCCGACGGACTGGAGGGCATGAAACGTAACGAGGCGCTGATTCGCTCCGTGCGCGAAGCAGTGGGCGAACAAGTGGACATTGCGGCCGATGCCTACATGGGTTGGGATTATACCTACGCCTGCGCGATGGAACGCCGGTTGCGCCCCTATCGATTGGCGTGGCTAGAGGAGCCATTCATGCCCGATGACCTCGCGAGCTATGTGAAGTTCCGGCAGCACTCGCGAACGATTATCTCGATGGGGGAGCATGAATGCACGAAGCATGGTTTCCAAAAGCTTATCGAAATGGGAGCGGCAGATATCCTCCAGCCCGATTGCAACCGCGTCGGCGGCATCACCGAGATGAAAAAGATCTGCGCGCTGGCCGAGGCGGCAGGGCTGCCCGTTTACCCGCATTCAAACGAAGCCCACAATTTTCACGTCATCCTTTCCCAACCCAACTGTCCGCTCGTGGAATATTTCCCGGACGTCGAGCCTGACACGGGGAACGAGCTGTTTTGGAAAGTCTTCAAGGGTGAACCGCGAGCCATCGACGGCCATCTCACACCATCCGTGACGCCTGGCTTGGGCATCGAAATCAACTGGGAAGCGGTCGAATGCTTGCGCCGATGAACACTCAATCCCTTGAGGGCGTGGTATCGATTTTGCCCACGCCATTTTCGGCGGACGATGAAGTCGATTTGATCAGTCTGGCCGGCTTGGTTGATTTTGCCGTGTCGGCGGGGGTGACCGCCGTGGGGACACCGGCCTTTGGCAGCGAGTTCTACAAACTTGATGACGGCGAGCGCACCCGCATCCTGGAAACCGTCATCAGCCATACCGCCGGCCGGCTACCGGTGATCGCACAGTGCAATCATCATTCGCCGCGTAAAGCGGCACGGTTGGCGGTAAAGGCCGAGCAAATGGGGGCAAGTGCCATCAATATTGCGCTGCCGCGTGCTTTTGCGAGTTCGCCGCGCCATTTGCTCGATTATGCCCGCGCTGTATGTGACGCCGTTCGAGTCCCAGTAGTTGTACAGGATTGGAATCCAGCCGGCCAGCCGGTCGGCCTTCAGTTCACGATGGAACTGCGCAGGCATTGTCCAAATTTCCGCTACCTCAAGCTTGAGGAACCGGGAATCGGGCACCTGATCCGCGCGATCCGTCATGAGACGGGCAACGAAGTCGGCGTGTTTTTAGGATGGGGCGGGATGTATGTGCTCGAACTCCAGCCGGCGGGTGCTTGTGGGGTGATGTCTGGCCTGGGTGTGGCTGATATCCTTGTCCGGATCTGGCAGCTCGGGCGCGAGAAACAGTGGCAGGCGGCTCTCGATCTCTTCGCCCAGATCGCCCCTTTTCTTCAGTTCAGTCTGCAGACTTTCGAGCAGTTTCACCATGCGGAGAAGCTGCTGCTGGTCGCCCGGGGCGTCCTGCACCGCTCGGCTGTTCGTCCTGTCACAATCGAACTCAGCGATGATGCGCGCCATTACCTCGATCAGTTGATCGCACAGCTACAACCGCTCTTCAAACCGACTCGCGGCACTCCTCTGCTAAATGACTAAAAGCAGCATACATGCGCGCAGCGACCATGGCGGAAGGCGGCCGGCGCTTTTCGCGCTGTCCGACCGGATCTCAACCGTCGGTCAGCGCAATGATCAACGTAAGCGAAAATCAACCGCAGCCGCGGGCTGTCGTTCCCAAAGGCGTAATTATGTATGACAATCCATTTGCCGGCGTCGGGCTGCATGCCGCGGGCGGCGTAGCGCACGGATCATTTTATGTACCGCTGAAGAAGGTGCGGGCTTGGGCATGGGAATCGGCGTGGTTGGTCCAAGGGTTCACGGCCTGGATCATCATGCCGTGGCTGGTGGCCGGGTTGTCTGGTGCCCACCCATGGCTGGCTTTGTCGCAATCCTCGGGGCGGACCATCCTGCTCACTTTTCTTTTTGGCGCAATGTGGGGTGCGGGCAGTCTCACGTTTGGCTTGAGCGTGCGTTACCTGGGCATGTCGTTGGGGATGGCCGTAGCCTTGGGCTACACTGTATCACTCGGCACGCTGGTGCCGCCCCTGTTTATGGGAGAATTTGGATCTCTGGTGGCCGGTTGGGGTGGCCGGCTGGTGCTTCTCGGCGTGCTGGTCTGCTTGGGAGGAATCGGCTTGTGTGGCTTGGCGGGCATTCGACGTGAACGGGAACAGACAATTCAGGCCACTGCCGAACGCCGTACTTTGTTGTTGGGCTTCACGGTGGCGACGTTTTCCGGCATTATGAGTTCGGGGTTTGCATTTGGAATTCAAACCGGCCAGCCCATCGCGCAGGCGGCGTTTGTCCACGGCGCGCCGCCGATTTTCAAAAATGGTCCGGTCTTCGTCGTGGTGATGGCGGGTGGTTTTCTGGTCAACTGCCTCTGGTGTCTTTATCTCGGCCTGCGCAACCGTTCCGTGGGCGACTTCATCGGCCGGAGCAACGGCCAGCAACACGATTGGCATGGCGCGGCCGCCGAAAAGTCGGCGCCCGGTGGCCGCATTGGGCGCAATTACCTCTGGGCCGGGCTGGCGGGTGCAACGTGGTATGTGGGATTCATGCTCTATGGCATGGGGACAACCTTCATGGGGCGGTATGATTTCACGAGCTGGTCTATCCACTTGGCGTTCGTCATCGTCTTCAGTACCCTTTGCGGCTTATGGGTCGGCGAATGGCGCGGAGTCAGGCGGAGTACGCGATGGCTCGTTACCGGTGCACTGGTGATACTGGTGTCATCCACCTTTGTGATTGCGATGGGAAATCGCCTCGCGACTGAAGTTGTCGGCCCTGCGGCCGGACGCTGATCGTTCTCTGAC
>JBAZMN010000192.1:0-4844 GCA_041649735.1 Opitutaceae bacterium
TCTGGCGTGCATGGTAATATTCCTCGAGGAAGAGCAGGTCGATCTTGGCGGTCGTGCCGCGCAGGGTGGCCTCCTGCAGCAGCAGCGGGAACGTCTTCACCTGCTCGAAATAGGTCGGAAGGAGCAGATCGGCCACGCCCTTGGTTTCGCGCAGATCGTCGGCGAGATAGGCCAGAAAGCGCGCCCGGTCGGTGCGGAAGGCGTCGTGGATGCGGCTGCCGGCGATGTAGGTGCGCTCGCCGTCGGTCTCGTCGGTAATGCCGAAGTAGATGGCCACGTCCTTCAGTCCGTAGGCCAGCATCTCGCGCGTGGTGATATCGTAGAGCTGGACGAGCAGGTAGGTGTCGACCACGGCCCGGCCCGGCAGGTCGCAGCGCGGGAAATCGATCCAGCGTTCGGCGACCTTGAGCCGGCTGTTCCGGAACCCGGCCTTCTGCCCGAAGCGCCCCCAGGCGCACGGCACGCGGTGGTGCCGGCAGCGCAGGCGCAGGTAGTCGAGGTCGAACTTGAACAGGTTGTGCCCCTCGATGACGTCCGGATCCTCCGCCTCCAGCACGTCGTTGAGCTCGAGCAGCAGGCGTTTTTCGGCGGCATCGGTCTCGTCCGCCAGCACGAGCAGGCGCGGGCGGGCGCCGAACTGCAATCCGATGGCCAGCACGCGGTCGGCGGCGTTGCGGGCGTCGCTGAAGCCGCCGTCCACCCCATGCCCGGTCTCGATGTCGAGCTGGCAGCGCCGGAGCTGGGGAAAGATCAGCTCGCCGTACAACCGCCGGCGGCTCTGCAGCAGGTACTGGTTTTCCAGCGGGCGGATCCAGTCGATGACCGCGCCCTCGGGGGCCTCCTTGACCAACTCATTGAAAGCGGCGCGCCCCGGGGCATGCGCCAGCCAGCGGAAGGCCCCGTCGCCCTTCAAGCCTTCCACGTCCACGCCCGGCACGCCGCCGACCACGGCCGCGTCGCCCAGCCAGGCGAACGGCCGGAATGCTTCCACCTGCTCCGTGCGGCCGCCGTCGGCAGTGGAAACCGAGCAATGCACGCGGCCCTCGTCGTCCACCCAGATGCCGCAGAGTTCGCCGGCCGGAACCGTGTTCGGTGGGCCGCCTGGCAGTTTCGCTGTCACGATCACAGCCTAAACCTTCCGGTCCGTGAGGCAACCGGCGAAAGCAGCCGGCGCCCGGACCAGGGTAGCAGCTGCAAGCGATAAAGCGGTAAGCAGTAAGCTACCGACGGTTGTTCCCCTTGCCCCTATCCCGCCCGACCCTGGCATCTGACCTCTGTCTTCCGACTTCTGCCTAAAACGGCTTCACGTAGACCATGGCCACGGCGGTCACGGCCAGAATGATGGCCACCCATGCAAACAGGTTCACCTTTTCCCGTTTGCGGTAGGCGATCCCGGCGAGGGCGGAAAGACCGAGCCAGCAGATGATCTTCACAACCAGCCAGCCGGCCGGCGCGAATCCGTAGATGCCCTGCCACATCCGCAGGCCGGTGAACAGCATGACGAGACTGGCTCCGCCAGTCCAGATCAGCACCCGTTTGCGCGTCTCCGGCGCAGCGGCGAAGGCGTAAAACGTGTAGCCCATGAGCACGAGGGCGGCCGCGACATGGAGCAGATGGAGGATGATAAATTCGTGCGGATTCATGGTGACCAGAAATTAGGTGGAAGAGGAAAATAGTAACACCCCGCCTGTGCCGTGTGCTCAAAGGCTCTAGTCCTTTTTGTGGTAAGGTGGGCGCCGCCGGGTGGCTTATTGCTTTCCGGTTTACGGCCTAGCAGCCGCCACCGCGGTTTTTGGCTCCCTTAAATTATCAAAGGCAAAGAGCGGTTTTCGAACGCAACACGAACACTGCAGGGTGTCGCCGCCAACCCTAGGGGCGCGGCGGGTCCGGTCAAACCGGAAGCACCTTTTTTCGGTTGAATTTTTGCTTGCCCCAGCCGCGCGCGAGCCAAAGCCCCAGCGCCGCGCTGGCCGCGACCGCGCTGCCGGCCGAGAGCTGCGGCCGGATCGCCAGCCCGAGGCCCGCCAGCGTGGCCAAGGCCACCACAGCATCGGTCCAGTGGCGCGCCGGCGCGCGCCAGATGCCCGCCGCCAGCGCCGCCCACACCAGCACGCCCAGTCCCACCGAGATCCGGGCAAACAGCAGCGCCGGAACCGCCCGATGCTCGCGCGCCAGCTCGGCCGCCAGCGTCCAGAACAGCACCTGGTTGAAAAAGGCGAAGCCCACCCCCAGGGCCGCGACCAGGGCCGGCGTCACCGGAAACTCCCCTCCGCCGCCGGCCGGCGGCAGCCGGCTGACGAGCGCACAGCCCGAGCAGCAGTAATACGCGCGGCCGGTCTCGATCCGCCGCACGTTGAAGGGAAGCCCGCAGTAGCTGCATTGGATCCGGGGCATGGACAGTCGGGATGGCAGAAAATCAGGAAACGACCCGGGACTTCACCGAATGCTGAGTCACATTTTGGTGGAACCTGCCGTCCCCGGCAGGTCCTCCGGGCGTCGGATACCTGGCAAAGGCGTCACGCTCGCCAGGGACGGCGAGCTCCACCTTCGCACCTCGCCGGCGGTAATTCCGCGCGCTCGTGGCAGAGATCAAGCTTCACCCCTCCAGGATGGCGGTGTCGAGGTGCTGGATGATCAGCTCCTGGAGCGTGGCCAGAAAGACATAACAGAGAAAGGCCTTTTGCACCGGTTCGCCGAGCTGGGCGACATCGACGCCACCCGACTCGATCATCTCGTCGGAAAGACTTTTCAGCTCCTGCTCGCGCAACTGCAGGCGGATGGCCGTGCAGGCGCGCAGGACGGGCTCGGCGTTCGCCTCGTCGAAGCTGACGGTGCCGTCGGCAAAAAAATTCCGGTCAAACAGCGCGAGAAACCGCCGGCAGTCGTCGTTCTGGCCGCCCAGAAGGTCGCTCCGCCAGTCGGTCCGCAGCTCCTCGTCGAGGTCCTGCAGATGCTGCGGGGCGGCGAGCCGTCCCTGCAGGCGGTCGACGACCGCCTTGATGAGATCGAGCAGCGGGGCGACGACCTGGAGACTGAGTTTGACTTCAATTCTTTTCATCCGATTCGAGGATCGCGGAGAGGTGCCATTGCTGCAGCGTGAACATATAGGCCTCCGCCTTTTCGCGCACGCCGGTCCAGACGACCGAGCGGCCCTGTTCGTGCACCTCCAGCATATGACGGCGCGCCGTGGCTTCGTCGAATCCGAACACCCGGCGAAAGACGAGGACCACGTAGGACATGAGGTTCACGGGATCGTTGAGCACGACCACGTGCCACAACCCCTCAAGGGCGAGCGCGGTCTCCGTCCGGCTGGAAGGGGCAACCTCAATCCTGGTCCCGGCCATGGTCATGCCTTCGCCGCCGCCTGGGCCTGGGCCACCGCAGCCTGCACCCGGGCCTCGGCCTCGGCCAGGGGCACCTTGGTCACCGTTTTTTCCGTGCGCCACTTCATTTCGACGATGCCTTCCTTGAGACCACGACCGCCGATGGTAATCCGCAGCGGCAGGCCGATCAAGTCGGCGTCCTTGAATTTGACCCCCGGCCGCTCGACGCGGTCGTCCAGCAGCACGTCCGCGCCGGCCGCCTCGGCGGCGGCGCCCAGTTTCCGGGCCAGCGCGGCGGCCTCCGCCAGTTGCGGGTCGAGCAAAACGATGAGCACCTGATAGGGCGCCACGTTCCAGGGCCAGGCGATGCCATCGGCGTCGTGACACTGTTCGATCACGGCCTGCAGCGTGCGGCTGATGCCGATGCCGTAGCAGCCCATGACCATGAGGTGGCTCTGCTTCTTGTCGTCGGTGTAGGTCGCGCCGAATTTTTCGCTGTATTTGGTGCCGAGCTTGAAGACGTGGCCGACCTCGATGGCGCGGCGGATCTGCAGCGGCCGGCCCGATTTCGGGCAGGGCTCACCCTCCCGCACGCGGCGAAAATCGCCGAACCTGGTGACAGCCAGGTCGCGCGTGACGTTGACGTGACGCAGGTGGAAGCCGTCGCGGTTGGCGCCGGTGACGCCGTTGCCGATGAGGCGGATGGCGTGGTCGGCGTAGACGCCGGCGAGCGCGCCGGGATTCTTGATCGTGCCGCGCACGACGCCGAGGCTGCCGGGTTTTGCGCCCATGACGGGTTCGATTTCCTCGGGCGTGGCCGGACGGAAAAGCGTGAAGCCGAGCGCGCCGAGCTTGGCCTCCTCGAGTTCATCCCCGCCACGCAGCACGATCGCGAACAGCCGGCCGTCGCCGATATAAAGCAGCGTCTTGAACTGCCGGCCGGCCGGCACGCCGTGGGGTGGCCGCTCGAGCGCGGCGATGGTGACCACGCCCGGCGTGGGAAATTCCTCGAGGGCGCCCTCCGCGGCTGCATCCGTGAAGCCGGCGGGCACGAGGCCGCTCGTCGCCTTCTCGCGATTGGCCGCATAGCCGCCCTCCTCGCAGTAGACCACATCGTCGTCGCCCACCTCGGCGGGCACCATGAACTCGTGCGAAAAGCTGCCGCCCATCACGCCGGTGTCGGCCTCGACCGAGATGGTCTTCAGCCCGCACCGGGCGAAGAAGCGCGTGTAGGCGTCCCGCATCGCAAGGTAGCTGCGCGTGGCGCCTTCGTCGTCGGCGTCAAACGAATAGGCGTCCTTCATCACGAACTCGCGGGCGCGCATCAGGCCGTAGCGCGGACGGATCTCGTTCCGGAACTTCGTGGCGATCTGGTAAAAATTCTTCGGCAGGTCGCGGTAGCTGGTGATCTCGGTCTTTACCAGCGGCGTGATGATCTCCTCGTGGGTCGGGCCGAGCACGAACTCGGGCTCCGGCGAGGGCCGGCGGCCCGTACCGGCGTGGTCGGCGCGGTACATGATT
>JBAZMN010000193.1:0-4839 GCA_041649735.1 Opitutaceae bacterium
CCGAAGAGAGCATCCGGTCCCGGGCGCCGGATGCGTGCAAACGGCCAATGTGGGGCCGCCCCCAGCCGCTTTCAAGCGGCTAAATCGGCAAACTCGGCGAAACTTTGCACCGGCCAGTCGCGGTTGGTGCGGCGGGCCAGACCGGCCAGCACCCCGCCGGGTCCCAGTTCCCAAAATCCGGTGGCCCCGGCCGCAACCGCCTGGCGCAGGCAATCCTCCCAAAGCACGGGCGAGACAACCTGCCGGGCCAGTGCCGCCCGGATGTCTTCCGGCTCTGCCACCGGCCGACCCGTGGTGTTGCTCAGGACTGTCAGGCCAGGCCGGGCCACGGGAATTTTTTCCAGGAAGGCCGCAAACGCGGCGCGGGCGGGCTCCATCAGACGGCTGTGGTAGGCGCCGGCCACGTTGAGCGGGATAACCTTCCGCATGCCGCGTTCCTTCGCCGCGCCGACCGCGGCTCCGATTTTGGCCTTGTCGCCGGAAATGACGATCTGGCCCGGGCAATTCAGGTTGGCCATTTCCACGTCGAACTCCCGGCAGAGCGCCGCGACCTTTTCCCGCTCCTCGCCGATGACGCTCGCCATGGTCCCGCTGCTCTGCTCGCACGCCAACTGCATCAACCGGCCGCGTTCGCCGACCACCCGCAGGCCGGTAGCAAAATCGAATACGCCGGCAGCCGTCAGCGCGGTGATCTCGCCGAGGCTGAGGCCGCAGGCAAACTTCACCTCCGCGAGCCGGCCCTGCTCCCGCAGGAGCGCGTGGAGCGCCAGGCCATGCACGAACAGAGCCGGCTGGCAGACCCGGGTTTGCGTGAGTTCGGTCTCCGGTCCGTTGAAGCTGACGCGGATCAGGTCCCAGCCGAGCACGCGATTGGCCTCTTCATAGAGTGCCCGTGCGGTGGCGGAGTTTTCATAGAGGGACCGGCCCATGCCCACCTTTTGAGCACCTTGGCCGGCAAAGAGGAGTGCGCGTGACATGTTGGGAAAAGCGGCCGTTAAACCGAGGGCCCGGTGAAAAACCAAGTCTTAAAAACGGTCGAGCTGCGGGAAATACTTTTTCTCGTCCGTCGGATTAGGGGGCGGCTTGCGGGTTGCCGACGTGGGCGCATCGCCCGGGGCTGGCGGCGGAATCGCGGCCGGAGATGGACTTCTTGAAGGCGGATTGGCGGCGGGAAGTGCGAACGGCCGGCGGTCGGAAGGAACGGGGCCGGTCTGATCCGATGCCGGCAGGTCGGATCGCAGGGCCTCGAGAAATGGATTGGGTGCGTCCACTCGGCGGGCGGGCATCTTCGGCACTGTGGCCGGACCGGTGGCAGGCGCGGACCAGGCACCCGGATATCCCGTGGACGATGCATCCCCCGGTCTGAGCGGCGCCTGATCGCCCGGGGAGATCCATGTCCGGAGAAATCCATCCAATGTCCCGGTCTCGGTCTGGCCAAAATCTGTGGGCTCTTTCAGCCGCGCAGCGGCCGGCTCCGCGGTCTGATTTTCCGGTTTTTGGGCCAGGTAGAACTTGAGCAAATACGCTGGGTCGGATGGATCCACGACCGAGAGTCGGTTTTTTTCCCCCTGACCCATCGCCTTCGGGTCTTTGTCCGATCCAGCCTTGGTTTGAAGCGCCATGGCGTCGAGCAGCCAGTTGGCGTTCGTCGGTTTCTTGTTCTCACGGGTCTCCGGACGCTCCAGCGGAGCGGCCGGAGGCCCGGAGTCGTCCTTGGGCGCGGTGAAGCCGGGCACCGACAATTTTGGCCCAGAGGACAGACCGCTAAGATCCGGGTTGTTTCCGCCTTTCAAGGCCTTGAGCTCGCCCTTGATTTCCTCCAGCGGCGGCGCAGCTGCGGGCTCTGCTGCCGGCGGTGCGGCCTGCGCCAAGGCCAGGGCGGCGGCGCCCACCACTCCGGCTGCACGCCACCACGGCCGAAGGAAACGGCGCAAAGTTAACGCGGCGAACGGAAGCATGAGCGTGCGGACCGGCGGGAAGGCGCCCCTCGACGCGGAGCGCCTTACTTGATAAAGATTCCCTTGAGATTCATGTCGAGGGCTTGCGGATTTGGCGAGAATCGCAGGCCGTCGGCCTTGCTGATCTTGGCGGCTTTGATCAACCGATAGAGGTCCTTGTTGAACGACTGCGATCCGGCTTCGTCGCCCGTCTCCAGCAGTTGCTGGATTTTGTCGAAATGACCTTCCAGGAGGAGGTTTCTCACGGTGGTGTCGGCCACCAGGATTTCAAACGCGGCATACCGGCCGCCACCTTCCAATGCCGGGATCAGTTTCTGGCAGATGAAGCCGCGGAGGGCGCCGGAGACCTGCCGGCGCGCCTGGACGACCTGTTCGGGCGGGAAAAATTCAAAAAGACGCGTCAGCGATTGCTGCACGGTGGCGGCGTGCATCGTCGAGAACACGAGGTGTCCCGTCTCGGCGGCGGAAATGGCGGTCTCAAACGTCTCCCGGTCGCGCATTTCGCCGATGAGGATGATGTCGGGATTCTGGCGCAGGACGGCCCGGATCGCCAGCGCGAAGTCGGGCACGTCGATGCCGATTTCGCGCTGTTCAAAGACGGATTTGTCGTCACTGAACGTGTACTCGATCGGGTCCTCGATGGAGACGATGTGACGGTCGAGGTTCTGGTTGATCCAGTTCAGCATGGCCGCCATCGTCGAGCTCTTGCCCGAACCGGTGGCGCCGCAGACCAGCAGGATGCCGTCCTTGGACTGGGCCAGCTTGATGAGCGTCGGCGCATCGAGGTTGAGTTCCTCGAAGGTCGGCGGCCGGCTTTTGATGTAGCGGAAAACGATGCTGGCCGAGCCGCGCTGGTGAAAGGCGTTGACGCGGAAGCGGCCCACATCCTCCGCGGAATAGGCGTAGTCCACCTGGCCGTCGCGTTCCCAGATCGCCTGGAAATTCCGCGGCACCGTGGCCGCGATGAAACCCTGGACGGCTTCCGCGGGAATCGGATCCATGTCGACAGGCTTGAGCTTGCCGCTGATGCGGAAGAAGGCGGGCTTGTGCGATTTAACGACGATGTCGCTCGCGTTGGTCTCCACGGCGAGCTTGAGGACTTCTTGGAAGAGTTCGACGGGTTCCATAGAGGGTGCGGTTGTGGCGGGGTAAAAAAAAGAATGTGCTTTTTCTAGCCGGGTCTGCTTTGGTCAGCAAGGCTACATTCCACCCTCTCCTTCAAATTAAATATGAAGTTGCGTCCGCTTACCGGCACCCTGACCGCACTCGTCACTCCTTTCCGGCAGCAGAAGGTTGCCTATGAGGATCTCCGGGCATTGGTGAATTTTCAGATCAAATCCGGCATCAACGGTCTGGTCCCGGCCGGCTCCACCGGCGAGGCGGCGACGCTTTCGCACGAGGAGCACATGGACGTCGTGCGCTGCGTGATCGAGGCGGCCCGCGGGCGGGTGCCGGTGGTGGCGGGCACGGGCTCGAACTCCACCCTGGAGGCCCGGGAACTGACCGAGGCGGCCCACGCCGCGGGAGCGGACGCCATGCTGGTCGTGGCGCCCTATTACAACCGCCCGACCCAGGAGGGCCTGTTCCGGCATTTTTCCGAGGTCGCCGAGACGACCGATCGGCCGATCATCCTCTACTCGATTCCGAGCCGGTGCGGCGTGGAGATCGGCGTGCCGGTGGTCGAACGCCTGCGGGCGAAGTTTCCGCAGGTGCGTTATATCAAGGAATCCGGCGGCTCCGTCGACCGGGTCGACCAGCTCAAACAGGCGCTCGGCGGCGATCTGGTCGTGATCAGCGGGGACGACTCCCTCACACTGCCTTTCATGGCGGTGGGAGCGGAAGGTGTCATCAGCGTGGCCTCGAATCTGTTGCCCGGGCCCCTCGTTCAGCTCACCCGGCTTGCGCTCGCCGGCGATTTCCGCCGGGCGGGCCGGCTCCACCGCCGGCTCTATCCCCTGTTCAAGGCGCTGTTCATCGAGACCAATCCCGTGCCGATCAAGGCGGCGCTCGCCGCCGCCGGACGCATCCGCTCGCCGGAGGTCCGGCTGCCACTTTGCGAGATGGCCGCGGCCAATCTCGCTGCGCTCCGGCGCACGCTCGCCGCCACCGCCTGATTGCCGCCACCATGTCCCTCACCATTTTTCTTCATGGCGCCCGCGGCCGCATGGGCCAGGCTGTGACGACGGCCGCGGCGGACCTGGGCGTCCGGATCGGCGCGGCTGTCGACGCGGGGGACGATCCTGCTGCCGGTCTTGCCGGTTGCGACGTGATCGTGGATTTCAGCGCCCCGGCCGCCACGGCCGGCCTGCTGCAGCTTGCGGTCGCGCAGCGCAAGCCTGTAGTCATCGGCACGACCGGCCACACGCCGGCGGAAAAAAAACGCCTACTGACCCTCGCCGCCCGCGTGCCGTGTGTCTGGGCCAGCAATTTTTCCGTCGGGGTTAATCTCCTGTTTTACCTCACCCGCAAGGCCTCCCACATCCTTGACGAAAGCTACGATGCCGAGGTTGTGGAAATGCATCACCGTTTCAAAAAGGATGCGCCGAGCGGGACCGCCGCCCGCCTGCTCGAGATCATCCTGCAGGAGCGCAAGCTCACGGCCAAGGCGCTCCGCCATGGCCGGGAGGGCATCACCGGCGAACGTTCTCCGCGGGAAGTCGGCGTTCATTCGCTGCGCGGCGGCGATGTCGTGGGCGACCACACGGTGCTTTTTGCCGCGCTGGGCGAACGGCTTGAACTCACCCACAAGGCGTCCGATCGCGTGATCTTCGCCCGCGGCGCCCTGCGCGCCGCCCAATGGGTGGCGGCCCGGCCGCCCGGGATCTACGACATGCAGGATGTCCTAGGCTTGAAGGACTGAGGGCATGATCACAAGCATCCA
>JBAZMN010000194.1:0-4831 GCA_041649735.1 Opitutaceae bacterium
CAGCCAAGCTGAACGGCATCACACAGTCTGCGGTCAGTCAACAAGCGCGTGCGATGGAGCGGCATTTCAAGACGCTGCTCATCGATCGCAGCCAGAAGCAATTCCAGCTTACGCGCGAGGGCCTGCGGGTCTATGAAGCCGCGAAGGAAATCCTGCACCAGTACGAGAAGCTTCTGAGCGAGCTGCAGGAGATGAAAAAAGTCATCAGCGGCACCATCCGTATTTCGACGATTTATTCCATCGGGCTTCACGAACTGCCGCCCTTCATCAAGAAATTCCTGCACGATTATCCGTCCGTCAACGTCCGCGTGGAATACCGGCGGTCCAACCTCGTCTATGAGGACATCCTGCACAACTCCGTCGACTTCGGTCTCGTGGCGTTTCCGGTCAAGATGCGCCAGATCGAAATGATCCCGTTTCGCAACGACCATCTCGTGCTCATCACGCACCCAGGCCACCCGCTGGCCAAGGCCGGCGAAGTGCAGCTGCAGACGCTCGCCGGGCACAAATTCATCGGCTTTGATCCCGACATTCCGACGCGCAAGGCGGTCGACCAGATCTTCCGTGAAAACAAGATCGAGATCGATCCGGTGATGGAGTTTGACAACATCGAGACAGTGAAGCGGGCCGTGGAGATCGATGCGGGGGTCGCCATCGTGCCGCAAGCGACCGTGCTGCAGGAGGTAAAACAGGGGACGCTTGCCGCCATCCATTTCAAAGGCAAGGAGTTCACCCGGCCGCTCGCCATTTTGCACCGGAAAGGCCGTGTGCTCACCCCCGCGATGAAGAAATTCATCGAGACTCTGGCCACGGACTTGTCCGGAGGGGAAAAACCTTGACGCCCACCGGCCAGGGCGGCGCTCCGTCGATTGAAGGTCCTGGTGCCGCGGGTGCCCGGCCCGGCCTGCTGATTTGCCGCGGGTGATGACACCATTGACCGGGAGGCATCGCGTCTGCCGGTCAACCGGAACGGCGGCGGCAGCATCCGCTGAACCGGGTGGGAATAGTTGCGCGAGCGGGCGACTCGTACACGTTATGCCGCTCACAAGCCTTATGCACCCAGTCCGCCTGCTCGTCATCGCCCTGGTCATTTCCGGAATCGCGCCGGTCACGTCCTCATTACGCGCTGAGGCCGGCTTCGAATCCGTCCCGGCTCCGTCCTGGCAGTTGAAGGATGTCGATGGCCGGGCCATCAGCTCCGGTCAATTCAAGGGCAAGGTCATGGTGGTTGACTTCTGGGCCACCTGGTGCGGACCGTGCCGCTCGGAAATTCCCGGCTATGTCGCGCTCCAGCAGAAATACGCCAAGGCCGGCCTGGTGATCGTGGGGATGTCGCTTGATCAGGGAGGCGCCGGGGGGGTGAAGAAATTCATGGCGGACGAGAAGATCACCTATCAGGTCGTCATGGGGGACGACCGGGTGGTCGATGCCTTCGGCGGCGTGGAGGCCATCCCCACGACTTTCATCATCGATCGGAATGGCCTCATCCGTTTTCGGAAGGTGGGTGCGATGCCGGCCGGAGAATTCGAGGCCGTCTTGCAGCAGTTTCTGAAATAGCCGCCGACCGTGTGGAGGGTCCCGGCGGCCGGTGCGCAGGCAGATCTCGCTGCCTGGCGGAAGTGGATGCGCTCCGCGCCGGGGCTGGTGGCAGCGGCAAATTCCTGGAGGGGCACGGGCGGGAAGAAAGGAAAGGGGCCGGCGATAACCCCTTAACGCCGGCCCCTATATTTTCTTGGTTCGGCCGAGACCGAACTTCGATATTACCCCATGCCCTTTGCCGGGCACATGTAACCTGTACAGGGCTCTGCTGGAGCATCGTCTGTGCCAATGCGCCGGGCTGACCGTTGCTGGCCAGTTTTAACCCTGCCGCACGATGTACGGCGGCCGGGCTTCGATATAAAAACGCGACAGCTCGGCGAGCTGGTCGGCCACCAGGCGGTCGGAACGGCACCGGGGCATCTTGTTCTGGCCGCCCCACCGGCCGTTCTTCTTCATCCATTGCTCAAAAACGCCTGGCATGACCAGCCGCACGACCGGCGGCTCGAGTCCAAGTCCCTGGCGTTTGGCCGCGTAGTCGTCATTGCGCCGCCGGAGTTCCGCGTCCAGCTCCGGACTGATGACATTGGCGGTCGGTGTTTCCATGGTCGGGACCTTTAATTCGATCCACCACTCATGCCCGCCGCGCTTTTGTCCGGTGAGCGTGCCGGCAAAGACGGGGGCGACGTGAAAATTGGTGATGACCCAGCCGTGGCGCTGGCAGACCGCGAGCAGTGCGTCAGTGAGCTCCTTTTCGATGACGTGCTCCCCGAAGGCACTGAGCTGCAGGCTGGTGCGGCCGACATAGATGAGCCGGGGCACATCGGTGGAAAGAAAGCGCACGACGTCGCCAAGGACGTAACGACACAGCCCTGCCGGGGTGGTGAGCAGGAGCGCGTAATCGACGCCGGTATGCACGCCTTCAAGCGGCACGACCCTGGCTCCGAGGTTGGCCAGGTTGTCCTGGTCGAACGCGGCCATCGGCAGAAACTCGAAATACAGCCCGGCGGCGGTCATGAGGCGCAGCCCGTGCGTCGCATCGGCATCCTGCGCCGCAATGAAGCCCTCGGATGCCGGATAGACCTCGTGAAAGTTGATGCCGGGGCCGAGGGCGGCGCGCAGTTCATCGACAAACGGTGCGATGGGCACCCCGCCGTGCATCAGACACTCGAGGTTGGGCCAAAGCGCCTTCAGATGCGGTCCGGGTGTCTTTTCATGGGCCGCGTATGCCCGGAGCACCTCGGCGAGGATCAGCACCCAGCTCGGGATCCCGGCGAGAAGCGTGATGTCGCGGTGCAGGGTCCGCTCGGCAATGGCCGCCAGTTTGGCCGGCCAGTCACTCATCTGGGCAATGGTGGCGCCGGGTTCGTAAAGGTGTTTTTCCGCCCAGGCCGGCAGGTTGAGCGCGGCAATGCCGCTCAGGTCACCGGCGTAGACAGGGCTGGACTTGGCCTCTTCCAGGCGGCTGAGCGCGGTGGAACCGCCGAGGAAGAGATGCCGGCCGCGCAGCACCCCGGTATGGCCCACCCGCGCCGTGTAATAGAGCAGCGAATCGAGTCCGGCTTTCCGCAGATGCGCCAGCATGTCTCCGGTGACCGGCAGGTATTTCGTCCGCCCCGCCGTGGTTCCCGATGACACGGCGAAGAAGGCGCAGCGTCCCGGCCAGAGGACATCAGGCTCGCCGTGTTTCATCCGTTCGATGTAGGGTACAAACCCCTCGTAGGTGCGCGGAGCCACGCGGGCGCGGAACGTCTCGTAGCGCAGCCCGGCCTCAATCCCCGCCGCCCGGCCGAAGGCGGTCGCCGCCATCCGGTTGATGAGCGATCCGAAGGCGCGTTGCTGCGCCCCATGGCCGGGATCGGGCCGGCGCAGCCGGCGGGCTGTGCGCGCGGACAACAAATCCGCGACCAAGTTCACCCAGCCTCTAGGCGGCGCAATCATGGTGGAACCTTCCCGCCAAACGAAGCCAGAGGCGGGGGTGCCGCAAGCGAATTCACGCTGCCTGCCGGGCCTTACGCGATTTTAACCGTCCGTAGAATTGGGCGATGGGCGGTTGGAAATCGGCGCCATGAAAAATCAGTGAAGCATGCTGCACGGGATTTCTCTGGCTGCTGGTGACCAGCCGGTGTTCGCCCTGCGGGAACCAGGCCTCCGGCGTGTGGGCCAGCAGCCGGCGGGTGGGCGAATGCTCTGCCAGCACGGCATCCTCCTTTTCCGCATAGAGAATCAGGGTCGGCACGTCGGCCAGCGGCTGCGCCGCCGTGCCCGCGTCCGTGGCGGGCGCCTCCAGTTGTTTGAGGGACTGGACACGTTCACAGGCCCCCTGAAAGTCGATTTGCTGGATCGCCTCCCGCACCGCGGACCGCAGATGTTGGAGTTCAGTCCGGCCCAGGACCGTGCGGAGCGTCTCCTTGTTCTGGGCGCCGGCCTCAAACATCTTCTGGAAGATTGTCCGGGATTTCTCGACCAGGCGCGGATCAACCGCGGATCCGGCCTCGAGGTAAGGCTTGAGCGCGCGGCCCAGCAGGGTGGAAGGCCGGGCGGCTTCCGGCGGCAGGAGATCCTCGACGCAGGCCACGGGGCTGACGAGGACGAGGCCGCGCAGGTTCGGCCGGTTCTCCTGACGGCGCCCGCGCTTCAGCCATTCCAGCAACAGGCCCGCGCCGAAACTGATCGCCAGGATGACCGGGGGCCGGCCATGCCGGAGATTGAGCTCATCGACCAGATCGGAGAGCTGGGCATACAGCAGGTCGCTCGAGAAGCCGCGCCGGGGGTAGTTGAAACAATACAGGCTGCCGGCGCGGAGCAGCATGCCGCGCAGCAGGAACACGGCCTCGGTGGCGTCCGGCACGAAGCCGCCCAGCACGATCGTCGGCACCGGCCCCGCCCGTGCTTCAAGCCGGACCGTCGCGAGCTGGTGCGGACCGGCCGCGCCACGCGCCAGCAGCGCGTCCTGGCGGTGACGGATGGCCGGCGTGAATTGCGACGGCCGGGGCGGGCGGAGTTTGTGCCCGGTTGTGCGCAGCAGGATTCGGAACGGTCCCGACGGCATCAGGCGGCCCATCTGCACCGCGAGCGGGAGGGACGAAAACAAGCCGGACAAAAGCGGGGTGGCCATGACGCCACGTTCCGGCGCGCACCGGGCCCGAGGCAAAGGGAAAGCGCCGGCGCCATCCAATCTTTACCCGGGCGAAACTTTCCCGTGACTTTCCCGGCGCGTTTCCCATCTGATAGGAGGATGACCCTCCCGCCGGTCATTTATGAAGACGCCGCGCTGCTGGCTTTCGACAAGCCG
>JBAZMN010000195.1:0-4820 GCA_041649735.1 Opitutaceae bacterium
CCTGGCCGCCCTGCTGCGCAAGTGGCTGACCAAGGGCGCACGCTTCACCAATGAGCCCGCGCCGGCCCGGGCGTAGATTTCCTGTTTTTTGGGGAGGGCGGAGAAAACGGCAGGGTCGCCGGCCGGTCTAGAACAGATTAAGTTGAAGTGTGGCCGCAAAAGTAGCGCAGCTCCAGCCGGCATTTGAACCGATGCCGGAAGCCGGCGTTACCCGATACCAGGACGGTTACGAAAAAACTTAAACGCTGGAGGCGATTCCTGTGCTTGGCGCCAGCCGGGTTTTTCGCTTCGGAATCCGGTGCCCCTTCGATCCGGAGCCGGGTTGTCACCCTCCGCTTTTTTCCGGCTCCCATTCCATCCGCACCACCACTCCATCCGCGTCGTTGGCGTACCGGAGGAGCACGGTCTCGCCCTCGACCTGGGTTGTGACCGGGACCGACGCGCCCAGCACGGTGAATGCCTTGACGTCCCGGGGGCGGCGCCGGCCAGCCCAGACCCGGGCCACACCCTCCGTCTGCGCGGGCGCTTGGACCAGAAAGGATGTCCGATGCGCCCTCTCGTAGAAGGCCCTCAGGCGGCCCGACACCACCGGAGCGGGTGGAGATTTTTGCACCTGACCCGCACCAGCCAGAAAAGCGCATTCCTGAGGAGGAATGACGGGGTTTTCCAGAACTGCCAGTGTTGGGCTCAGCAGATCGACGAAACCGCCCGCCGCCGTATAAGGCTTGTCCAAGGTGCGAATCGCCGTGTAGGGGCCCCGGTGGACGAGGTAGTAAGGCTGCTCCCGGTAAGTCTCCCCCGCCTTCTCGAGAGCGTACCTGGTGAGCGCCCGCACCCAAGCCGGGCCTGGTTTGGACGATTTGAGATAACCGGGGGCGACACCGACGAAAATGACCTCTCCCTTGCCCGCTGCGGCCTCCCAAGCGGCCGGCAACACCTCACCCGCGATGCGATAGAGCGGAGCCGCGCCCGCCGGCGGGGCGTACAAGGTCACCGGATAGCGGTGCACGATTTCATCCGCGGTCGTCTCTGTTTGCCAGATGCCAATCCCGCGACGATACTGTTCCTCGCCCGGCGCCGGGCCCAGCGGGACGCGCAGCGAAGACAGCGCAGACGCAAAGGCGGAGGTCGTGGCTTCGAGGACGATCTCCCTGCCGGGATCGGCGAGCACCCGGGCGTCGCGGATCGGCAGGCCCATTTGCGCGAACAAATCTTCAAACGGCGAGGCGCATCCGGCTCGTCTCCACCAGGATTCGGCGACCGCATTGTAAGCGTCCGTGCCGCCGAAGCACACCAGCGTTCCGCCCTGCCGCGTCCAATCCGCCAGGGCCCGGTTGATCGACGCATCGGCCGGCTTGAGAAAATCATAGGAGACGAGCAGGCACTTGACCCCGTCCAGGTAACCAGGCTCAGCCGCGCGGTCCAGCGATAGCACCTCGACCGGGACCCCCTGCTGCACCAGGGGCAAGGAGAGCCCGTCGAAGCCGTCGAAATCGCTGGGCGAGGGTTCGGCGCGCTGCCAGCCCATCGAGTCGGCGATAAAGGTCCCGATCCCCCGGCTGCCGGCTTCCAGCCGTCCATCCGGGTAACGCCACAGCTCGCTCAAGGTGCCGACCACCGTGTTGATCAAGGTTTCGTACTCCTTCGGGACGTGACCGTAGATCCGGTTCGGCCAGATGAGCGGCTGATACGTATCGATCTGCGGAAACATCAGCGCGGCCAGCAGATTGTCGCCATAGCGCCGCCTGTAGAAATCGAGGGACATGGCAGGGCTGTCGCCCCAGGGGTCCATCATGAACCACAAACGCCTGCCCGTTCCCCGCACCAAGTGATAAAAGGACGAGTACTCCAGGAAGCTCACATCAAACGGGTCGTTCCAAACCTCGGCGACCACCTCCTGCAGGGCCGGGATCGAGACGAGCTGGTGATGAGGCGTGGTCATCCGGATCCGGTAGTAATTGATCGGACTGTGCATCGCGATCATGCGGGTGACGGAGGGCCGGTGGTGCCGCCCATCTTCCAGAATGGATTCCACCCACCGTCTTATCAGAAAGGCCTTGAGTTGCTCGGATTGGTAACGCGTATCGACGCTGCGGTGTGGTGGCTGCCACGCCGTGCCGTATCGGGCCTGCCATTCCTGCTTAAAGGCTTCCGAGTAGCCGGCTCTGGCCCAGATTTCAGGCTCGTCGAAGCAAAGCCCCTGTGCGCCGGCGGCCAGCGCCTCCACGTAACTTGGCTTGGCCTGTTCAATCCGCGCCTGGGTCGGGATCTTGTAATGGTCGATCGCATCAATCGTGATGTCTTCGCCATACTGCTTCGCCATCGCCGCCCGAATCTCCGGCGAGATCGGCCCCACGGCCAGGTCGACCCTTTTGCCGTCCCGTTTGACCTCCATCACCACCAGCGGCCGGCCGTTGCGATCGGTCTGATAGTCTCCCGGCTCGTCGGGAGCTTGCGCGACATAGCGGCTATGGAGGAAATCTTGCACTCCATAGCCTTTCTCGGCCCAGGTGGAGTAGATGCCGGGATCCCCGTTGTACAGTTGCACCGCGTCGGTCGGCATGGCCATGGCTGCATCGTAGGGCTGCGAAAAGAAAAAGGCGGTGTGCGGGATCGTCGGGCGGGGAACGAGGCTGGCGTGCTCATCCGGTCCCAGGCCCATCATGCTTTCGACGGCATCGCCCAAACCCTCGCCGGTGCGGTCCGGCAGCCACAAGGTGAGCCTGACGTCGCGAACCGCGAGGGGACCGCCCGCCGCGAGAAATCGAAACCGCAGCTCGCTCCCCAGCGGCTGGTCCGCCGCCACCGTGATCCGGACCGAATCGCGGTCGCCCGCGTTCTCGCTGCGGCTGGGAAGCGTCTTTCCTCCCGCGTCGGTCACACTGACGACCGGGGAACCGGTGGCTTTGAAACCCAGCTCACAACGCGCCCCCGGGAGGACCACGATGCGATAGGTCCAGCTCCCACCCGCCGGCGCCAGCCGTGCTCCGTTTTCCACCGAGGTGCCGGAATCGTCCGTCACGGCCCTGGCCTCCGCCGGCGTGCCGGGGAATAGAAAAACCGGATGCTGAATGTCCCCGCGCACGGGCACCGTGAGCCCCGGGCAACCAATCACCGTCACCAGCCCCAGGACGATTCTCAGATTTTCTCTTATGCTCACGGCCTTGTTCGTTTCAGCAAAGAAATCCTCCTCCCGGATGAGTCAATGGTCTCCGACCCCCGCAACCGGTTTCCGCCGGGCTTAAAAGCCCTATTTGGCCTGTGACGGCAGGTCATCTGTCTGGTCGACATTGTCGGTAATCACCACCTTGCCTCCGGATTTGTTGGTGATCCGGAGCGGACCGTAGAACTCGTTGCCCATGATCGTGGCGGAGATCACCGGGGGATCCAAGACGATCTGCTCCGGATTCCACTCCGCTTCTTCGGCTGGCCGTGGATCGCTATGGGTTCTGGGGCTATTCATGAAGACACAATTCTCGATGCTGAGCCGGCCGCTGAGGCAGTGGATCAGAGGCATGTCCTTGTAGTTCCGCAATGCGTAGAAGTGGCAGTTGCTGAATGATACGCGGGATCGCCCGGCGTCGATCTTCGCCAGCAAAACGCCATTCGCGCCGACCATGCTGCCGAAGAGCCCGCAGGCGGTAAAGCGGACCATGCCCGAATTGGTCGGCTGGACGATGATGTCGCCAAACATCTGGCAGTTGACGAAACTGACTCCGGCATGGGCCTGGGTGTCTTCCACCAGGATCGCAATATCACTCATGTCAGCGCCGCCCCCGGTGATCATCACGTTGCCCGTCGGCAAACCGGTAAACTTCGGATCGGTGCTCGGCCCGGTCCGGCTGACCCCGGCTGGGCCATTCCGCGTAAAGCGGAAGCCCACCTTGTAGATTGCCACGAAACAGTCGTTCACCAACTGCCAGTCGGTCCGGCCGAAGATGAATCCCTCTCCCTTTTCCATGACGAACTTCGTCAAGGGGCTTTCGAGGGTCCAGTGCCAGAAGGGCGCCAGGTGAACATTCTCAAGCCGGCCGATATCCATGCACTGGTCGATGTAGATCCCGCGATACAGGGCATCCGCATACAAGTTGCGGATGAAATGGCGCATGGTTTCGTAACTGCCGAAGTCCACCGCCTGGTACGGGTTGACCATGAACACGTCGATGATCGAGGGGTTTTCGGTTCCGCCGGGCCCGGTCGCCACGGTCCATGGATAGGCCACGGGGGGATTGGTTTTGGTTTGTTCAGGATAGAAGATGACCATCCCTTTGAGGGTGGAGTTTGTCTTCAGGGTGATGAAAGGCGTGCCCCCAGGCTGGCCGGCCCCCTCGACGGCAAGCAGGATGCTGCCGGTCAACGGCTCACCCGGCGCACCCAGCTTCATCTCCGCCACGTTCCCGATGCTGGCGGGCGCCCGCCAGGTTCCCTCCAGCGTCACGGATTCGGGAATCACCAGGTGGGTTTTGATCAGATATTTGCCTGCGGGCACTGCAACGATCCCTCCGCCCCGCCGGGCGCACGCGTCCAGTGCCTTCTGGAAGGCGGTTGTGTCATCGGCCTTCGCATCACCCTTGGCGCCGAAGGATCGGACATCGAGGCTGAATGCAGGCTCCTCCGACCGCGCCTCAGCTCCTCGGAGGCCTCCGATCCCCAAGGCGAGCATCGTGACCGTGACCCATAACGTGAACCGTCTGACAGCGTGATTCATGATGTATCTCCCCGAACAGTGTTTGGTGATGAAAAAGTCACATCGGCGACCGCTTTCGCTCATTCAAGGGCATGACCAATCCCATGACGGAACGAATATAGGAGCAGACCGT
>JBAZMN010000196.1:0-4800 GCA_041649735.1 Opitutaceae bacterium
TGAGGTAGGAAAGCAGGAGAGATGGTATCGCCAGAAGAAACTCAAGGACCAGGCATGCCCCTGTAACCGATCTACGACGACGAGGTGCTTGTGCAGTGCCACGCATCTCATCGTCTCGGTGACGACCGTCTAAGGTGAGAGTATGAATTGCCTCTCCATGCGTTGTGATAGGCGTACGGGCCGTGGAGAACCGACCCTTCCGTGTGATATGGCAGGATCTATCGATCTGTATCGGTCCCAAAATCATGTTCCGCCCTATCGGCAGTTCAATGCTGGGACTATGCTAATCGTATCCTTATCAACAGCTCTACGGCGTGTCAAGTACCGCGAATTCTTGCCGCCAAACGAACTCACTTCCAGTAAACCCACAGACATTGCGGTTTCCCGCATTTTGCATTGCTGCTTGGGAAGTGACCACGTAGAGCACAAGCAGGCCGAAGGTAATCATTCGCACAACGCTGAGGCCGCCACCCGTAACCTCTGATCGGCGTCGCGGAGCGCTCCGGTTCGCTGGGCGTGGGCAGCCCGTGCCGCTCCGAGCCATTCGTCCCGATCTGCCGCCATCCGGCGGACCTCGCTGGGGGCCGGACCTCCACGAGTAGTCCGGACCGCGACGTTCGCCCGGGGGTCCAGCGCTGCCAACACCTCGGCATCGGTAACCTCCAGCGGCCGTTCGAACAATTCCGCCGCGATCCTGTTGACCATGTCGGCAGTGATCTGCTGTTCTGCGGGGGCCGCCACTACAGAGGCCACTGCCTTACCCACAACGTTGTGGGCCTGGCGGAAAGACAGGTCGTGATGTCGCACCAGCACGTCCGCCAGTTCTGTAGCCGTTGACTGCCCGGCAGCCAACCCGCGCAGGGCGCGGTCAGGGAAGACCCGCAGGGTCGCCACAACCCCCTCGGTGATTTTGAGTGCCCAGGTAATATCGCTCGCGATCGCCGCCAGCTCACCGTCACAGTAACCGACCTCGCGGCCGTTCCCCAGTGTGCAACTCTTCAGGATGGTCAACATGCTCACCAGACGGCCCGTGGCCCGTGCCCCGAAGGCCTCGATGATCTCCAGTGACACCGGGTTCTTTTTCTGCGGCATGATGCTGGAAATGGAGGCAAACTCGTCCGCCAATTCGATGTAGCCAAACTCGCTGGTGGTATACAGAATCAAGCTCTCGGCGAGGCGCCCAAGGTTCGAGCCAACAATAGCCAGTGCAGCCCCCAGTTCGAGCTGAAAGTCTCGGGCCCCGCAGCCATCGGCCGTGTTCTCGACCAAACCATCGAAACCCAGGAGTTCCGCCACCCGCTCGCGGTCGAGCGGGAACCCCGTCCCGGCGAGCGCCGCTCCGCCCAGCGGACACCGGTTGATCCGCGCGTAGGCTGCATCGAGCCTCTCCCCGTCCCGGGTGAGGCTGTCGTGGTGACTGAGAAGGAAGTGGCCAAATGTGATGGGCTGCGCCTGCTGAGAGTGGTGCGTGTAGCCTGGGAACACCGTGTCAGCTTGCTCCAGCGCCCGCACCAGAAGGGTCTGCCGGAGCTGCAGCAGCGCCTCCACGACCCGGTTGACCGCCTCACGATTGGTCATCCGCTCGAGCGCTAAGAACAGGTCGTTGCGCGATCGACCGGTATGAAGCCGCCCGCCCACCGCATCACCCAGTTCCCGGACCAGCTGCACCTCGATGCAGGTGAATAGGTCATTTAACTCGGGGCGGAGAGCCACCGAATCGACCCCGCGCGTCTCTAGGTCGTCCAGGGTGCGGAGGATTGCCCGCCCGTCTTCACGCCGGACGATACTGCGTTCGACCAGCATTACAACATGGGCTCGGTTTGCGGCAAGGTGGTGAGGAAAGTTGCTTTTGTCGGCGGCGATATGCGGGGCGCCATAGGCCTGCTGGATGAGTGAACTCGGGTCTCGCTTTAAGCGCTGCTCGTGGCGTTCCGGAATCCTACTCATGTCTTGATCCTTTCCGTGGTCTCCCCGAAGATGACCGTATCCCCCCACCGGGTCCCTACCGACAGAATGACGCCGCCCTGTGGTACTGGAAACTCCTCGCCACCTCCGCCGCACTCATTATATGGAAAATCCGCTGGCCTGCCGGGTCGACTGCAGGCCCCTCCTGCCATGCACTCCCCCAACGGCCTCCCCACCGTCTGCCATGCCCAGCGCAGGCTCTTACCCGGCCATCCGCAGCGCCTGCGTAAATTTCTCCATCGCCTCGTCGATATGCGACTCGTCAATGATCAGCGGTGGGATCCAGCGCACAGTGTTTTCCCACGGCCCGCAGGTCAGGAGTAGCAAACCTTGTGCCAGCGCCGCCCTGGTCACGGCCTGGGCCCGATCGAACCACGGGTCGCCTTTCGGCGATGTAAATTCTGTCCCGATCATGAGCCCAAGCCCCCGCACATCCCCGATCTCCGGGTGCGTCTCCTGGAGTCCGCGCAGTCGCGCCAGCAGGAGGCGCCCCATCGCCGCCGCGTTCTCGACCAGTTGTTCCTCGCGCAGGACCTGAAGCGTCGCCACCGCCGCTGCGCAGGCGACAATGTTCCCTCCATACGTCCCACCGTGGCTGCCAGGCCGCCACGTTGCCATGTGCTCAGGGCGAGCGGCCAGGCCGGAGAGGGGAAGCCCGGACGCCAGCCCCTTTGCCATGACGAGCACATCCGGCACCACCCCCCAGTGGTCCGCAGCGAACCACTGCCCCGTCCGGCCGAAGCCAGACTGAATTTCGTCGGCGATCAATAGCATCCCATGCCGGTCGCATAGTTCGCGCAACGCAGGAAGGAAGCCCACTGGGGGCACGATGTAGCCCCCCTCTCCCTGCACTGGCTCAACGAGAACTGCCGCCGTGTCGTCGGGCGTGGTCTGCGTCTTGAGTAGGAATTCGAGCTCTCGCAAACAGAAGGCCAGGGTCCTCGCGTCGTCCCACCCGTAGCGGTAGGCGTAAGGGAAGGGGGCAATGAAGACGCCAGCCGGAAGTGGTTGGTAGCCAGCGCGCAAAGTCGCCTTGGAGGTCGTCATGGCCATGGTGGCGCTGGTTCGTCCGTGGAACCCCCCCTGGAAGACAATGATGTTGGGTCGTTTAGTGGCGTGGCGCGCCAGCTTGATCGCCGCCTCAACGGCCTCCGCCCCCGAGTTGGAAAAAAAGAAGGAGCTAAGGGATCCCGGCACCACTGCCAGCAATTCCGTTACCAATTCCTGCATGGGGCGGTGGATGACGATGTTGGCCTGCCCGTGAAGCAGCCGGGCGGCCTGCATCTGGACGGCCCGAACGACCCGGGGGTGGACATGCCCGGTGTTGGTGACTCCGATGCCGCTGGTGAAATCGAGGTAACGGTTCCCCTGGATATCGTAGAGGTATGCTCCCTCACCGCGATCGACCTGTACGTCAAAGATACGGCTCCACACCGGGGACAGGTGCTGCTGGGGGGCGGTCACTGTTGAGAGTGCCATACGGTTGTCCCTCCGATACGGCGGAGGTACGGAGCCTCCGCCTGGGTCGCCGAGTACAGCCGCAGGGGGTCCGTACTATAAAGCGCCCTACACGCCCGCTGGCGCGGCGGTGCGCACGTCCTGCATGGGTTGGTAAAACGCATCCCGGGCAGCAAGGATCCGAAGGATGCCCTGCTTCGCCTCTCGGATATGCTGGCGCACCAACTCCTCGGCGTGATCCGGCTGCTTCGTCCGGAGGCACTCAAGGAGCGTGTTGTGCTGCTGGCGCGTCGCCGCCGCCGCGCGGGAGTCCTCGTTGATCGTTTCCATCCAGATAAAGAAGTGCATCCGGTTAAGGAGGCGGACCATGGTGTCGTGAAGGAAGGCGTCGCCGCTCGCGCGCGCGAGAATCTCGTGGACCCGGAGGCCTACCCGGATCTCTTCTCCGCGCTTAGCCGGATCCGCCTGCAGCTGCTCAATGGTCGCGAGGACTTCCGCGAACTCCGCCAGGTCGACAGGTCCTACCCTCTCCACTGCCAAACGGACTGCGTGCGCCTCGAGCACTTCGCGCAGCGCGTAGAGGTCGGCCACCTCCTTGGCGTCCGGGTCGTGGATTTGGTACCCTCGGCCCCGGACATTACTCAGAAATCCCTCCTGCTCTAGGTTCCCCAACGCATGGCGGACCGGAGTGCGACTCACCCCGAGCTCCAGGGCCAACTCCTGGTCCGACAACCTGCTGCCCTGCCTGAGCTTCCCGGTGAGGATCATGTCTTTAATTGCCGTATAGACGTCGATGGCTGTGCGTCTCCGCCTCATGTATTCACCGTTGATTTTATTAAATACATTATTGTATTTCAATATGTAGAACTTTTATTAACACATATTTGAATTGAGTCAAGATATATTTCAATACTCTTAGCTTGTTGCGTCAGACCATTGCCGAAACTGCCTATAATGCATTGGGTTGAGTGCCGTCATGAGCGAAATCGATTTCAATTCCCGGGTACACTGGGCACCTCCGTTCACCCCAGGAGGCGCCCGTGCATACCGGTCGAACGATTATTGTGCAGGTCATGGGCTTTCTCCCGCTGGCCGAGTTCCGCACCTGCGTGGCCCGTTACAGCGGCGACTCCAAAGTGCGGGGCTTCTCGTGTTTCGACCAGTTCTTGTGTTTGGCCTTCGCCCAGTTCACGTACCGGGAGAGCCTGCGCGGCATCGAGACCTGCCTCAGCTCGATGCAGTCCAAGCTCTACCACATGGGCCTCCGGGGGCGCGTGGCGCGAATCACCCTAGCCGTTGCGGACAAGGCCCTGGATCGGTGTCAACGGCCAGCGTTTCGGAGGGAAACCCCAATAGCCAATTGAATCTACTCGTTTA
>JBAZMN010000197.1:0-4779 GCA_041649735.1 Opitutaceae bacterium
GCTGCCCGCCCGCAGACCGAGGCGGAGGCAGACCGCATGCTGGAGGAAAGCGACCGGCTGGCGGACCGCATCCAAGCGCGGATGGAGCGCGAGGGTCCCGACGCCGATTATGGGAAGATCCTGGAGGAAGAACTGGAGCACCGCCGGCGGGAGCGCGGCGAAGAGCCGCTGACGCCGGAGCAGGAAGCGGAGCGGGCCGCGTGGATCGAGGAATTGAACCGCGCGGCGGAGGAAAGCGCGCCGTGGTCGCCGGATGAACCCGAGCCCAGGCATCCGCTGTCGGAGCGCGCCTTCGAGCTCTCGGTGCGCCTGCACCAGGAGGTGAAGGGCCGCGGCTGGCTGCCTCGCGACGCCAGCCCCGAGCATCCGGTGGCGGAGCTGGTCGCCGCGGTGATGAAAGCCGGCGCCAAGCTGGCCGGCGCGCTCAACGGCGAGGACGATCCCCCGCCCGTGGACTTTTGCGGCCAGTCGATCGCCCGCCTGAAACGTGCGGCCAATTACCTGGGTGACGCGCTGCTCGCGGCCGACGCCTGCGCGGAGGAGCGGCTGACGGCGCCGGACTGGCTCGCCGAAGTGCGGCGCGAGATCGCGGACCTGGCACGGGAGACAGACACGGTCATCGGTGAACTACGGGAACGGCTGGAACGGGGATGGGATTGAGTGCTGATCGCCGGGTTGTTCCCCAACCGTTTTCAAGGAGGACATCGAATCATGGACTACGATACTGACAAAGTGGACGAGGCGGTGCTGGCGCTCCTCTGGCTGACTTCGTTCCGCGAGAAGAAGGACTGGCCGCTGCGCGCGTGGAAGGGTCACGACTGGGACGCGATGAACCGGCTGTTTGAGAAGGGCTACATCGGCGATCCGAAGGGCAAGGCCAAGTCGGTGGTTCTCACCGACGAAGGCGAACGGCGCTCGGAGGAGTTGTTTGAAAAACTCTTCGGCAAAGATCCACAGAATGCGCCGCCGCCCTGCGTGCGGCCACGTCCATGAGAAGACTCACGACGCAGCAAAGATCCTCGGGGCAAGCCCTGAGGATCTTTGCTTACAGTGGCTCCGTGCCCTCGCTGAGGATGGTCAGGTAGTCCTTGTAGGCGAACACCCGGTTGCGCGCGCCGCCGGTGATCTCGCGCAGCAGGCCAAGTTTCTCCAACTGCGCGAACGCCGCGTGCACGGTCGGTTTTGACAGCTTGAGCGCCGCCCGCGCCCGCGCCACCGACAGGGCCGGCTGTTGCTGCAGCAGATCATGCAGTTGCAGCGCCGAGCCGGCCGCCCGGCCCAACCCGGTGATTTTCTCGCGATCCTGCTGAAAGAGCTGGAGCAGCCGGCCGGCCGTCTCGACCGCTTGCCCGGCCGAAACGGCAATTCCGTGAAGAAAAAAGGCCATCCATTCCTCCCACTCGCCATGGGTCCGCACGCGTTGCAGCAGATCGTAATACGTGGCGCGCTGTTGTTTCAGATGGAGACTGAGGTAGAGCATGGGCGAGGCGATCACGCCGTCGTGGCAGAGCAGGAAGGTGATCAGGAGACGGCCGATGCGGCCGTTGCCGTCGAGAAACGGATGAATGGTCTCGAACTGCACGTGGGCCAGGCCGGCGCGCACGAGCGCAGGCACACGGGGGTCGTGCAGAAACTTTTCCAGCGCGCCCATGCAGTCGATGACGTGGTCGGGCGGCGGCGGCACAAACCGCGCATTGCCGGGGCGGGTGCCGCCAATCCAGTTCTGGGAGGTACGGAATTCGCCCGGCTGCTTCTGGCTGCCGCGGCCCTTAGAGAGCAGGACGCCATGGATTTCCCGGATCAGTCGCAACGATAACGGAAAATCCTCGCGCAGCCGTTTGAGGCCATGCTCCATCGCCGCGACGTAGTTGGCCACTTCCTGAATGTCATCCATCGGCACGCCCGGCGCAGCCGCGTTCTCGAACAGCAGCAGCTCATCAAGACTCGATTGCGTGCCCTCGATCTGCGAAGAGAGCACCGCCTCCTTGCGGACGTACGAATAGAGGAAAAGGCGAGGATCGGGAAGCAGGCTAGCGATCCCGCTCAGCCGTCCGAGCGCGACACTGGCGGACTGAAAAGCGTTCTGCAGCTCGTCATCCCAAAGCAAGGCAGGCTCCGGTGGCAATGGCTTGGGCACGAAAGCCGTGCAGCGCTCACCGACCATGGCGACAGGCACTTGATAGCCGGTTGGACCGCGTTTCATGGTTAAAGATATGAAGCTAAGTTTAACCTAAGACAAGCCTTGGTTAAGGATGAGGCCACATTCTTTCCTGTTTAGGCATTTGGGTAAACCTACCATACCAAGCGCCAAAGCTGCGGCGGACAGGTCGAATCGCTGGTTAATTCAGCCGTTCTTGGAGCATGTCGAAGAGTTTCGCCTCTTTCATCCGCTCCTGCTTCATCCGCCTTTGTCCCGCCGATGCGGGACTACGGCGGACAAGTGCGGTTCGGCTCAATCCAGCTTCTCGCCGAGCATCGCGAGAAGTTCCGGCTCGTTCATCCGTCGCTGGGCCATCGAGTCGCGCTCGCGGAGGGTGAAGGTGCCGTTGGCGAGGGTGTCGAAGTCAATCGTGACGCACCACGGCGTGCCGATCTCGTCCTGCCGGCGGTAGCGGCGGCCGATGGCGCCGGACTGGTCGTAGAACACGGCGACCTTGCGCTGGAGCTTCGCGTGGAGCTGCTCGGCCACCGCGACGAGCTCCGGCTTGTTTTTCACCAGCGGCAGCACGGCGACCTTGACCGGCGCCAGGCGCGGGCTGAGGCGGAGTACGACGCGTTTCTCGAGCTTGCCCTTCTCGTCCGGTGCCTCGTCCTCGGTGTAGGCGGCGCAGAGCGCGGCCAGAAGGATGCGGTCGACGCCGACCGAGGGTTCGACCACGTGCGGCACGTATTTCGTTTTCGTCGCCTCGTCGAAATACTCCATCGACTTGCCGCTGAACTGCTGGTGCTGCGTGAGGTCGAAGTCGCCGCGCGCGGCGAAGCCCCACAGTTCCTGCACGCCGAAGGGGAACTTGAACATGATGTCCACCGTGCCTTTCGAGTAGTGGGAGAGCTTCTCCTTCGGATGGGCGTACTCGCTCAGCATCGTGCGCGGCACACCAATACTCTCCAGCCAGGCCAGACCGGCGTCGATCCAGCCGCGGTGGCACTTCTGCCAGTCGGCGTTGGGCGCGATAAAATATTCGATTTCCATCTGCTCGAACTCCCGCGAGCGGAAGGTAAAGTTGCGCGGGTTGATCTCGTTGCGGAACGCCTTGCCGACCTGGGCGATGCCGAAGGGCACTTTCACCCGGCCGGTGTCGATGACGTTCTTGAAGTTGATGAAGATGCCCTGCGCGGTCTCGGGCCGCAGGTAGGCGACGGCCGAGTCGTCGCGCAGCGCGCCCACGTAGGTCTGGAACATCATGTTGAACGACCGCGGCGGCGTGAGGCTGCCGGGCTCGCCGGTGGCGGGCGAGGGGATGAGCGGGATCTCCTCGGGTTTCGCCTGGGTGAAATCGCGGATTTGGAGAGGCAGCAAGGTGCCACGGATGGCGCGCCTGCGTTTCAGCTCGACCGCCTTGTCCTGAAGTTCGACGTCGGTCCGATCACTTTCCAAAGCCGACACGTACCCGGCGATTTGTTTTTCGCCGCCGCCGGAGGCGTTGGCTTCGAGCTCGACGATTACGGCCGCGAAAAACAGCTGGTCGGCGCGGTAGCGCTGCTTCGACACCTTGCAGTCGACGAGCGGGTCGGTGAAGTTGTCGACGTGGCCGGAGGCCTTCCACGTGGTGGGGTGGTGGATGATGGACGAGTCGAGACCGACCATGTCGTCGCGGCGCTGCACGAAGTCGCGCCACCATGCGGCCTTGATGTTGTTCTTCATCTCCACGCCGAGCGGTCCGTAATCGAAGAAGCCGTTGAGGCCGCCGTAGATGTCGGAGGACGGAAAGATGAAGCCGCGGCGCTTGCACAGCGACACGAGCGCATCCATGAGGTTGGCGGGGGCAGACGGCGTGGACATAGGGGAGGAGAGATAGCCGGCCCGGCCGCCCCCGGTCAATTCCGCCGTTGCAGCGGTAACGGCCGGCGCTTGCAATCGTGCCGGGCTCCGGAAGAAGTTCCCCGAGCCGTCCCCCCGCTCCGGCGCCGCCCATGACCCTGCTGCCCCTCGACTGGATCGTCGTCCTGTGCACGTTGTTGATCTGCTTTGTTCCCGCGCTGTTTTTCGGCAAACGTGCGGGCAGGAACACGTCTGAGTTCTTCGCTTCCGGCCGCTCCGTACCCTGGTGGCTGGCCGGCCTTTCGATGGTCGCGACGACTTTCAGCAGCGACACCCCGAACTGGGTGACGCAGCAGGTCCGCCAATACGGGGTGGCCGGCAACTGGCAGTGGTGGGCCTTTGTGCTCACGGGTGTCTCCACCGTTTTTTTCTTCGCCCGGCTCTGGCGGCGGTCCGGGGTGATGACGGATCTGGAGTTCTACGAATTGCGCTATTCCGGCAAGGCCGCGTCCGTGGTGCGCGGTTTTCGCGCGATCTACCTCGGCCTGTTCTTCAATTGCTTCATCATGGGCATGGTGACGCTGGCGGCCTGCAAGATCGCCAACATCCTCTTCGGCCTGCCGCCGTGGCAGACCATTTTGATCTGCGGCCTGCTCAACGTCGTTTTTGCCGCCCATGCCGGGCTGTGGGGGGTGCTCGTCATCGACATGGTGCAGTTCTTCATCAAGATGGCGGCGGTCATCGCGGCCGCGTATTTCGGGCTGGTGGAGGTGGCGCGGCACACCGGGGCCGGGGTG